>JAJQAN010000042.1:34359-45229 GCA_021203765.1 Coriobacteriaceae bacterium
GTGGTGGAGATGAGGGGATTCGAACCCCCGACCCCCACGTTGCGAACGTGGTGCTCTCCCAGCTGAGCTACATCCCCATCGAAAAGCGAAAACCGATTATACCTTAGTCAAACTTCCATTCGAGTAGAAAGTCGTTCATCTGATAGCCGTCACCCATGTCGGTGTCGATCTCCCCGATGTTGCGAAATCCCATGTGCTCGTAGATATCGAGGCTGCGCTTGTTGTTGCGAGCACAGGTCAGGCGGATGCAGTCGAGTTCGTAGCGCTGGGCGCAGTCCTTGATGAACTCGAAGGCCTGCGTGCCGTAGCCGTGCCCCCGCTCCGGTTCCACGATGTAGAGCTTGCTCAAGAAGAGGTACTCGTCATGGGCGATGATGCCGAAGAAGCCGATGTGCTTGCCGTCCAGATCGATGAAGAAGTACTCGTAGTCCTCGTCGGCGATCTGCTTGGTGAGGACCTCGACCGACAGCATGGCCTCGAGGAGGTATTCGAGCTCACCTTCCTCGAGGAATTCCGGAAAATATTCGCGCCAGATCGTTTCGGCCAGGTTCGCCAGCGTGGCGATCTGCTCCGGCTCGGTGACCGGTGTAAAGACGGGCTGACTCACAGACGTAGCGCCTCCCTTCAGCCCGATTGTTTCGGTAGGCATGAGGAAGCTTTAGGCGACTGCCTTTTTTGCGATGTCGCAGAGGGCGCTGAAGCCTTCCGCGTCGTTGACGGCCATGTCGGACAGCACCTTGCGGTCGAGCTCGATGCCGGCGACCTTCAGTCCGTGGATGAAGACGGAGTAGGTCATGTCGTTGTTGCGGGCCGCGGCGTTGATGCGGGTGATCCACAGGCGGCGGATGACGCGCTTTTTGTTGCGACGGTCACGATAGGCATACTGCAGGGAATGCTGTACCTGCTCTTTGGCGGCGCGGTACGAACGCGACTTGGCACCGTAGTAGCCCTTGGCGCGCTTGAAGACGGTACGGCGCTTCTTCTTGGCATTGACTGCTCGTTTGGCACGGGCCATTTAAATCAACTCCTTGTGCGGTTTGCAGGAGGGCCTAGGCCCTGCCGAGGTTTTTGCTGATGACCTTGTTGTCCGACTTGGCGACAGGCGTCTCCTTGCGGAAGTTGCGCTTCCGCTTTTGGGACTTCTTCGTCAGGATGTGGCTCTTGTACGCCTTGCCACGCATGATCTTGCCGGAACCGGTGACGCGGAAACGCTTGGCGCTTCCCCGGTGTGTCTTCATCTTAGGCATCGTGAACTCCTTCTTCCTCGGCCTTCTTGGAGGCTTGCTTCTTCTTCGCATCTTGCGGTATGGGAGCGAGCAGCATGTGCATGTTGCGGCCTTCGAGCTTGGGATCCTGTTCGATGACAGCCACGTCCTTGAGCTCGTCGGCAAGCTGCTCGAGGATCTTCAACCCGAGTTCGGGATGGGTCATCTCGCGGCCACGGAACATGATGGTGATCTTGACCTTGTTCCCCTTCTCGAGGAAACGCAGGACGTGGCCCTTCTTCGTCTCGTAGTCGCCGACGTCGATCTTGGGGCGGAACTTCATCTCCTTGACCTCGATCTTGGCCTGGTTCTTCCGCGCCTGTTTGGCCTTGACGTCCTGTTCGTAACGGTACTTGCCGTAATCCATAATGCGACAGACCGGCGGCTCGGCGTTCGGTGCGATCTCGACCAGGTCGTAGCCCTGGTCTTCGGCGATCTGCTGGGCCGAGTCGTTGTCGAAGATGCCGAGTTGGTCGCCATCCTCTCCGATCAGACGGACCTGCGGGGCGGTGACATCCTCGTTGATCCTCAAGTCCTGAGTGGCTATGCCGCTCACCTCCAAACAATAAAAAAGCCCGCAGCGAGTGTGCTGACGGGCGTAGCGGTGCCTCTATGAAGAGCCGTGAGGCAAACCGGATGGACCAGTCAACTGAGTAGCACTCGCCGAAAGGTGGGAAAGCTTCCGGTACAGCTTCCCGCTTGAAATGCGCGGACTATGATAACAGATTCATTCCCGCACGCAAGAAAAAACGGCAGAGATCCTAGTACAGCTCGACGGTGATCGTCCGGAGGACGGAGGTGTCGCCGACAACGGTGCCGATCGAATGGTCGTAGGACTCGGTGATGCGACAGGCCGTGGGTGCGTCGTCACGGGACAGGTCGAGCGTAAAGACGCATTCCTGCAGGTTCTGGAGGTCGTTTTCGGTCAGTTGGGAGGCGTCCTCGTCAAGTTGCAGGGCGCTGGCATCGTAGCTGTCCGCGGAAAGACCCTCCGCCTCGAGGAGCGAGGTGACGAAGGTCGTGTTGGAGACCAGATCGAGGAAGTCGGCATCGGGGATGTTGAGGGCGTCGAGGTCGTAGTCGCAGCTGGCATAGATGAGCTTCGTCTTCTTGTTGTACCCGAAGACGACGGTTGCCACCTGGTAGCCCTTTTCGTCGACCATGGCCCCGGAGGAGGCGTAGGCGATGTCGGGCAGTTCGTCGTCGCTCGCCTGCTCGAGGAAGTTCTCGACGGTCACGGATTCCTCGCAGGCTCCCTCCGCCTTGGTGGCGTCCTTGCCGAAGACGGAGACGAAGTCGGGGATGGCGACGCCCTGGACCGGCTGGAACTGCACCTGGGACTCCTGTGAGACGTTGTCGATGTCCTCGGTGTCCGACGGGCTGACAGACGCGCCCGACCCGAGGACGATCGCCAAGACGATGACGACGATCAAGACGACGACGACGATGGCCGCTATCACGATCGTCAGGCGGAGCTTTTGGTGATAGGTCTTCTGTTCGGGAGCGGAACCCCCGGCGGCTGCAGGCTCGACGGCGTCGTCCGCCTGGGGCACGGCCTGCCCGGCAGATGCATCGCTTGCTATGCTGGGGTTTTCTTCCTCGGCGGCCACGCAGACGATCCTTTAGAAAAAGTGGAGCCAGTAGTTCAGGATATAGACGATGACGGCGATGGCGACGATGATGGCGATGACCACGATCAGCCGCTGCCCGATCGGCATCTTGCCGAGATCGTCGAGCTCGTGGAAGGCCTCCTCGCCCTCGGCTGTATCCTCGAACTCCTCCTCGGCGGGCGCCGCTTCCGCCTCATCGTCCTCGTCGAGCTGCAGGTCAGGAAAGAAGTCGGGCTCCGCCTCGGCTGCAGGCTCGGGTTCCGGCTCGGGTGCGGAAGCCTGTTGTTGAGATTCGAAGCGCTCTTGGGCGGCCTGCATCTCTGCGGCGTCGTCCGGCTCTTCTTCAAAATCTTCGAGGCGTTTTAAATTGGCCACAACCACTCCTCACAATGTGTGAATTCAGAGTATAACGCCCTCGCTCTATACTGCGAAAACGTTTCTGTCGGGTTACATTCTTTTTTCATTTGCAGTAGAATCGTGCGGCTTTGTAAGGAACACAAACGCGCAGGTGGGAGCGGTTATAGGACGTCCGTTTCCGGTCGGAAGAGAGCTCATGGCTGCTTTTATCAACGGATTCAACCTGTTTCTCTTTCTGGTGTTCAGCCTGTGCTATGTCTATCAGATCGTCTACGTCGCCATCGTCTTGGTGAAAGACCACCGGTCGACCTCGAGGGTACCCGAGGCAAAGAAGCTGCACCGCTATGCCGTGCTGATCGCCGGGCGCAACGAAGAAGCCGTCGTCGGCGAACTCGTTAAAAGCATCAAAGAGCAGGACTACCCGAGCGAGCTCGTCGACATCTACGTCATCGCCGACAACTGCACGGACAACACCGCCCAGGTCGCCGCGGAGGCCGGCGCGGAGGTCCTGGTCAGAAACGACCAACTCGTCGTCGGCAAAAGCCACGCCCTCGACTTCGCCTTGAACCGCATACGCGTCCTGCATGGCGATGAGAACGGCCGTACCAACTATGACGGCTACTTCGTCTTCGATGCCGACAACGTCCTCGATCCCGGCTTCATCACGGCCATGAACCGCGGCTTCGATGCCGGCAGCCAGGTACTGACCTGCTACCGCAACTCGAAGAACTACGACTCGAACTGGGTTTCCGCCGGCAGCGGCCTGTGGTTTCTGCGCGAGGCGCGCTTCTTGAGCAACGCGCGCGACCTCATCGGCAGTTCGTGCGCCATCAGCGGCACCGGCTTTTTGATCAGCGCCGACATCCTCGAAGGCAACGGCGGCTGGATACACCATCTCCTGACCGAGGACATCGAGTTTTCCGCCTACTGCATCTCCAACGGCATCCGCATCGGCTACTGTCCCGACGCCATCGTCTACGACGAGCAGCCGACCACCATGCGGGACTCCTGGCGCCAGCGCCTGCGTTGGGCCAAAGGGTTCTATCAGGTGTTGGTCAACTACGGGCATTCCCTGATCAGCGGCATCATCCACAACCGGGACAACAACCGCTTCCCCTGCTACGACATGCTCATGACCATCGCCCCGGCCATGCTGCTCACCATCACCGGCGCCTTCGTGAACGCCGCCTTCATGCTGATCGGCATCATCGAGATGGCGGGGGTCGCCGGCTCGGTGCAGGATATCGCCATCGGTACGAGCGCCTCTTTGGCGACGGCGGACGGCGGCGCGAACTGGTTCACGAACGTCATCGGCATGCTGACCGGATCGATGTTCCAGGGCGATGCCCTGAACACGTTCACGACAGGTGATCTGAACGCCATGCTCAGCTACTCGGCGGCGCGCTCGACCCTCATCACGTCCTTCGTCTCCTTCATGGGCTGCTTTGTGAGCTTCGCCGGCATCATGTTCCTGTTCTCCATACTGACGACCATCAGCGAATGGAACCAGATACATGCCTCGACCGGCAAGAAGATCAAATACATCTTCACCTTCCCCGTCTTCATGCTGACCTACGTGCCGATCGCGCTCATCGCGATGTTCAAGCGGGTGGAATGGAAACCGATACGGCACACCATCGTGCGATCGGTCAGCGACATCACCGACCAACACTGACGGGGGTACACGTGTGCCCACGCCTTGCGGCACGCGCGACGCTCTTCCTACACGTTTATAGCTGAGGTTCGATCCGGCGGTACGCCTGTGCCAGCGCGAGGAAGTCCTGCGCCTCCAAGGTCTCGCCCCGGACGCCGGGGTCGATGCCGCAGGCCGCAAGGAGCTCATCGACCGTCTGAGCGGGATAGCGGGTCTGCATGGAGTTGCGGACGGTCTTGCGGCGCTGGGCGAAGGCGGCATCTGCCAGGTCGGCCGCCCGCTCCAAGGTCTCAGGATCGTCGACGAGCGGCGCATGCTCGAGACGTATGACGGTGCTGTCCACGTGCGGTGCGGGATAGAAGCACGACGGCGCAACGGCGAACGAATCGCCCACATGCGCATAGAGTTGCAGTTTGACGGTGTAGGCGCCGTAATCCTTGGTGGACGGGCGGGCGCGCATGCGGTCGGCGACCTCTGCCTGCACCATGACCGTGAGCGAGTCGAGGAAGTCGAAGCGCTGCAGATAGGCTAAGACGACGGTGGCGGCCACCGCGTAGGGCAGGTTGGCGACCAGCTGTCCCGGCTGCGGCAGGCGGCAGATGCGGGCCGCGCGGTCGACGTCGTCGCGCGTGAGTTTGACGGCGTCCTTTTCGATGAGCGCCAGACGCTCGCTATGCGCCGCAGTCGTCTCGGACAAAGGGGCGGCCAGGTCGTGGTCGCATTCGACGGCGATGACCGAGGCGTGATCGAGCAGCGCAACCGTCAGCGTCCCGATGCCGGCGCCCACCTCCAAAACGCAGGCCTCCGAATCGTCGCTGCCTGCCAGGCCGGCCAGATCGAGGATACGTCCGACCACGTTGTCATCGACGAGGAAGTTCTGGCCCAAGGCGTACTTGCTGGTGAGGTCGAAGCGCTCCAGGACATCGCGCGTCGCCTTCGGGTTGGCGAGCGGAGAGGGCGGCGTCCCGCTCATGAAAGCTCCTCCAGGGCCGCTGCCACCAGCGCGGGCAGCTGCGCGGTGTCGTACTTGTCCGCGGTCATGTCGTGGACGCGATCCTCGATGCGCAGGCCGGCGTTGTTGAGGGCGGAGCGGCAGATCTCGACGAGCGGCGTAAAGCCGAAGGGGTCTCCCCCCTCGCCGAGGACGAGCAGGTGCGTGGGCGTAGCGGGCGGCGGGTCCTCGTGCAGGACGTAGCGGCGTGACCAGTACATCTGACAACGGTCGAGCGCGGCCTTGAGGTAGGCGCTCGGGCCGGCGAAGAAGACCGGGGCGATGACGAAGACGAGGTCGGCCGATTCCATGTGGCGGCTTAGGACGCCCCAGCCGTCGTTGACGATGGCGCAGGAACCGGTCTTTTGGCAGAGCCCGCAGTCGGTGCAGGCCGCGATGGGGTGTTGGTAGAGCGGAAAGACACAGGGGCGGATACCCTCGGCCTGTAGGGTCGCATCGAGCAGACGGGCAAGCGCCGCGGACCTGCCGTCGGGGTTCGGCGAGCCGACGATGACGAGCACGTCGGTGTCGCGCGCGAGCTCCTCGTGCGGCATCTGTGCAGAGCTTTCCCCGTCCACCTTATGCCTCCTCGGCGTTCGGGTTGGCCCGGTCGAAGAGGGCGATCGCGTTGTCGTAGAGCTGCCCGCAGAAGGCGGCCTCGTCGTAGCGTCCGTGCAGCTCGGAAAAGTCGGGGGTGACAAGCGGTGCGGGCTCGGTTCCTTCGGGCACCTCGCTGGCCCGCGGGGTGAAAAGCGCCTCCGCCTTCTCCTGCCCGCTGTAGCCGAAGCAGTCGAGCAGCGTGCGCAGCGTGAAGGTGATCATCTCCGATCCGCACTCCACCCCGCGCAGCGGCTCGGGCGCCATGAACGGCGCGTCGGTCTCCGTCATGATGAGCGTCGGGTCGACCGTGACGATGGCCGCACGCGTTTGGGCGCTGCCCTTGAAGGTGAGCGGCCCGCCGAGGGTGATCATGCAGCCCAGGTCCAAGAAGGGCTGCAGCGTCTGGGCGTCGAGGTTGAAGCAGTGCAGCACCGTACCGGCCTCAGGACAGCCCTCGCGGCGGAGGATCTCGAGCGCGTCGTCGTGGGCCTCGCGGATGTGCAGCTCGACCGGCAGGCCCAGCTCCTGGGCGAGGTTCAGCTGGCGGGCGAAGATGTCGCGCTGTACGTCACGCGGGCTGTAGTCGTAGTGGTAGTCCAGGCCGATCTCGCCGATGCAGGAGGTGCGCGGGTCCTTCAGGTAGCCGAGCAGCTCGTCGTGCACCTCGTCCCAGCTTTTGGCGTCGTGGGGATGCAGCCCGCAGGCGAAGCGGATCGTGGGCAGGACGGCCCGGTTGCCGGCGAGGTCCAGGTAGGCCTGCGCCTCCTCGAGCCAGTCGTCGATCCGCTCGTAGGTCTCGCGGGCGTCGTCGGCGGGGTTGGTGATGTTTTCGATGAAGGCGACGCCGCGGTAGGCGGCGTTGGCCAGGGCATAGGGCGGGTCGCTCAGCATGGACAGGTGGCAGTGGGCATCCACGATGCGGGGCGGCTCGGTGAAGACGGGCGGCTCCTTGATCTTGCCCTTGGAGTTACGGTAGGCGAAGTCGTGCTCCTCGAAGGTCTTGAACAGGCTGTCGGCGCACATCTCGCTCCCCCACCCTTACGCCTTGTCGGAGATGCGGACGAAGAGCGGGTCGCCCTTGGTGACCGGGTTGCCGGCGGGAAGCCCGCCCCAGACGCCCTCGTGTTCGACGTCGTCGATGGCGCAGGGATCGCCCAGCCCCAGGCGGGCGAAGAGCTCGGTGGAGCTTATCGGCATGAACGGCGCCAGATAGAGTGCCGCCAGACGGCAGGACTCCAGGGCGTTGTAGATCACGAAGGCGAGCTCGCCTTTGGTGTCGGGGGATTTGGCGAGGTTCCACGGCGCGGCATCCTCCACGTAGAGGTTGGCGCGGTGCACGAGCTCCATGACGGCCTGCGTGGCGCCGCAGAAGTCGATGTCGCTGATGCAGGAACGGCAGCGCTCGTAGAGGCCGTCCGCGATGTCCTTGAGCGGGTTGTCCGCCTCGGCGAAGTCCGCAGGCACCTCCGGGACGCGGCCGTCGAAGTACTTGATGGCCATGTTGCTGACCCGGCTGAAGAGGTTGCCGTAGCTGTTGGCCAGGTCTGCGTTGTAGACCTGCGTGATGCGGTCGGTGCCGATGTTGGCGTCCGCGCCGAAGGTCACGTCGCTCGTGAAGTAGTAGCGGTAGGCATCGACCCCGTAGCGGTCGATGAGGTCGAGCGGATAGAGCGCGTTGCCCTTGGACTTGGACATCTTCGAGCCGTCGGCCGCCATCAGAAAGCCGTGGGCGAAGACGTTTTTGGGCAGCGGCAGGTCGGCGGCCATGAGCATGGCCGGCCAGATGACGCAGTGGAAGCGGATGATGTCCTTGCCGACCAGATGGAAGTCGGCCGGCCAGTAGCGCTCAAAGGCGCTGTCGTCTGCGGAGCCGTAGCCGAGCGCGGAGATGTAGTTGATGAGGGCGTCGACCCAGACATAGCAGACATGGTCGGGATCGAACGGCAGCGGCACGCCCCAGTCGAAGGAGGTGCGGCTGATGGAGAGGTCGTGCATCCCGCCTTCGACGAAGGAGCGAACCTCGTTCATGCGGATGGCGGGGCGGATGAACTCGGGCTGCTCGTCGTAGAGTGCCAGCAGCCGATCCCCGAACTCGGAGAGCTTGAAGAACCAGTTCTCCTCCTGCACGAACTCGACCTCGCGGCCGCAGTCCGGACATTTGCCGTCGACCAGGTCCTCGTCGGTGTAGAAGGTTTCGCAGGGGGTGCAGTAGTTGCCCTCGTAGGAATCCTTGTAGAGATAGCCCTTGTCGTAGAGGAGCTGCAGGAATTCCTGGACGCCTCGAGCGTGGCGCTCCTCGGTCGTGCGGATGAAGTCGTCGTTGGTGATGCCGAGCAGGTCCCACAGGTCGGTGAAATCCTTCACCTGGCTGTCGCACCACTTTTGCGGGGACATGTTGTGCTCGGCTGCCGAGGCCGCGACCTTCTGGCCGTGCTCGTCTAGGCCGGTCAAAAAATGCACGTCGTAGCCGTCCATACGCTGCCAGCGGGCGACCGTGTCGGCGGCAAGCGTCGTGTAGGCCGTGCCGATGTGCGGCTTGCCGTTGACGTAGTAGATCGGCGTCGTGATGTAGAACGGTTCCTTGCTCATGCGTAGGTCCTCGTCGTCGACGTCGCGAAGGCGCCATCCGTTGCGGTTCACGTGCGGGTTCGCGCACGGCCTTCGATTATATCGCAGGGACGGGCGCAGCAGGCGAGGCGCCAGAAGATGGAGGACGGTGAAAATTCGCACGATGGGAGTCCGCGCGCGGCTTTATACTTGAGACCGTCTCATTCAAAGCGGAAAAAGGGGGATATATGCGCGATCACTCCAACCATATCCAGCTGCGGCGCGAAGAGGCGATCCAGGCCCTGATCGACGCCTCGAACTTCGAGCCCGCCGTCGAGACGGTCGGCTTGCACGACGCGCTCGGACGGGTGACGGCCAGCGACTGCACGTCCAAGATCGACGTGCCCAACTCGCTCTGCGCCCAGATGGACGGCATCGCCGTGCACTTCGCCGACTTCGCAAACGGCATGCCCGACACGTCCGACTGGGTGGCCGGCGAACAGTACGACTGGGCCAACACCGGCACCGCCATGCCGGAAGGCTACGACACCGAGATCCGTATCGAGGCCTGCGACTTCGACGAGGACGAGCACATCACCATCAACGAGATGCCCGACCACGAGGGCGCCTCCTGCAGCCCGGCCGGCTCGGACTTCAAGAAAGGCGATATGCTCGTCGAGTCACGCACCATGCTGACGCCGGCCAAGATCGCCCAGCTCGCCATGTGCGGGTACACGGAGGTCGACGTCATCGCCAAACCGAAGGTCGCCTTCATCCCGACCGGCGATGAGTTGGTTCCCATGGGCAGCGACCTGCCGAAGGGCAAGGCCTACGAGTCCAACGGCATCCTGCTCGAGATGAAGCTCAAGATGTGGGGCGCCGAGCCGATCATCTACGATCCCCTGCCCGATGACTGGGATCAGATCAAGGCGGCCATCATCAAGGCTGCCGGCGAAGCCGACATCGTCGCTATCAACGCCGGCTCCTCGAAGGGCTCCAAGGACTACAACATGGAGATCCTCGAGGAGATCGGGACGGTGTTCTGCCACGAGACCAACCACGGCCCGGGACGTCACAGCGCGGCGGCCGTCGTCGAGGGCACGCCGATCGCCGGCATCTCCGGCCCTCCGGGTGGCTGCGAGATCACGGCCGACTGGTATCTCAAGCCGCTCGTCGAGTACTACCTCTACGGCACGGCGACGCTGACGAAGACCGTCAAGGCGACGCTGGCCGAGGATCTGGGCGGCGGACCTGGTGGACCCGGCGGCCCCGGTGGTCCGGGCGGAGGACCCGGCGGTCCCGGTGGCCCTGGCGGCCCTGGAGGTCCTGGTGGCCCGGGAGGTCCTGGCGGCCCTGGCGGTCCCGGCGGACCTGGTGGACCTGGCGGCGGTCCCGGTGGTCCTGGTGGACCCGGTGGTCCTGGTGGCCCTGGTGGTCCCGGCGACGGCGGCCCCGGCCCCGACTTCTTCGCCATCCGCGCGGTCCAGCTCAAGGAAACCGACGACGGCCTGCAGGTCGTTCCGATTCCAGGCGGCAGGCACCTGAACCTGCTGGAGCTCGACACCGCCGACGGATATCTGTGCCAGCATCCTTCCAAGTATCGCGACATGCACAAGGGGGACACGATCGAAGTCGAGGTGCGCTACCCCTACAAAGCGCAGTAAGGCTTCGAGAAGGGGCATGGGGTGCCCCCTCCAAGTTTTCGGAGACACACCCATGCCCCTTGGAATCGTTACTGTGAGTTGCAGGTGACACACACCAGCACCTCAACTTCGATCGCTAAAAGAGGAGAAAGAAAAGGCCCGGCTATTGTGCCGGGCCTTTTTTGTTGCCGCTTACGTTCGCG
>JAJQAN010000042.1:45329-56641 GCA_021203765.1 Coriobacteriaceae bacterium
AAAGAAAAGGCCCGGCTATTGTGCCGGGCCTTTTTTGTTGCCGCTTACGTTCGCGCGCCTCGTACAGGCGCAGATCCTACAGGCCGACCGAATCCGCTCCGTGTTCGGCCTGCGAGGTGGTATATCCTTCGAATTCGAGCTGGTTGATCATTTCGTCGCGTGACATCGGCGTCAGATCCTGATAGTTCTGGGCAGCCTGTTCGGCCTGCTTGTTCCAGTTCGCGCCGCAGTTTGCCGCACCATACTCCGCCTGATCGTCGGTGAACTTGTCGAACTTCAGCTGTTTGGCAAGCCCCTCCTGAGAGAAAGGCGACGTGTCGAGATAGCTTTGCGCCTTGCGGACGGCCTGCTCGTTCCAGTCGACGTCCAGATGCTTGACGGCGTACTTCGCGTCGGCCTTGTCGTACTTCTCGAACGTGAGCTGCTTGATGAGGCCCTTCTTCGAAAAGCCCTCCGTGGCCAGATATGCCTGCGCCTTGTCGTAGGCATTCTTCTGGGCCGTGGTCATCTGCGCTTCGGCCTCTTCTTCCTGCGCGGCTTCGGTCGTGGAAGCTGCCTGCTGCGATCCATCCGAACCGGTCGAATCCGACTCGCCGCAGCCGAACAGACAGACGCTCAGCGCCAGCATCGCGCAGATGCAGACGAAGGCCACCAATCCCTTTTGTACTGTTTTAGCCATTGCCGTTCCTCCTCCATACTCCAAGCGGCTTTTTGTGGTGATACTCCCCGCCCGGCCGGTCCTGGCGCGCGACCGAAACCGGGGGTATCGGTAGAGGGGAATATAGCATGGAGAGGATAATAGCCCTGTCCCTTTTATCGGACAGGGCAGGCACAACGCCCGCGGGTGGCGCGGCGCCTGTCCCCCGCATGGCAGGCGCCCGCGCCCTCAGATTCCGGTCAAAACTGAACCGAATGCGAATACGGCGGGCCGGTTTCTGCCAAAACCGCGTTCGATGAGCCGCCACGGAAAAAATCGAGACTCCAAACGCCAAAATGCACGCGCATGTGGCCCTGCGAGGCGTTGGCAAGAATCAGAGCGTGGTGCCGAATCGTGGCGCTTCGCAAAGCCGCAGGTCAAAGGGGTGCGGTAGATCCATGATTTTCGGCAAGCCTCAAATCGGGACACATGGAGGGCGGTTTTGGCAAAACCGGCCTCTATTTTTTCCGAGAGCGTCAAAAAGGGCGCGAATGTGGGGTTGTGGCTGGATTGGGAGGATGACGGGGGGGCACGCGCCGCATTCCGCAGCTCCAGCTAGGCTGCGAAATTGCCGACGCGCACGCTTACGGCCCTCAGTGCGCGGAGCGGCCGGAGTGGTCGAAGTTCGGGCGGGAGATCTGCGAGAGGTCCGCGTCTCCCCCTCTCACGACCGAGACGACGGTGTCGAGGTTTCCGATCTCGACCTCCATGTCCTGCAGCAGCTCATCTGCCAGCGTCATCGACAGATCCGCGCGCGCGACGATGCGCTGCACCGTCACGTCCTGCATGTTCTCGGGCAGCGGATAGGCCGGCACCTGCCAGCCGTGCATGCGCAGCCGGTCGCTTAAGTCGTAGAGCGACCAGTGCTTGTCCGCATCGTCGGCCAGACGCCAGCACAGGATGGGGATCTCGGTCGCCTTTTCCAGCATCTCGAAGATGCCCATCTTCTCGATCTCGTCGGCCAGGTGGCGCGCCACCGCGAGCGTGCGCTCCTGGATTTGGCGGTAGCCCTCGAAGCCGTTGCGCATGAACGTGTAATACTGCGCGACGATCTGCGAGGCGGAGCGCGAGAAGTTGATCGCCATGGTGGCCTCGGTGCCGCCCAGATAGCTCACCTCGAAGACCAGGTCTTCGGGCAGCGCCTCCTTGGAGCGCCAGACCACCCAGCCCACGCCGGGATAGACCAGACCGTACTTGTGGCCGGACGTGGAGATCGACCAGACGTTGGGCAGGCGGAAATCCCACTTGAGATCCGGCTCGACGAACGGCGCGACCATCGCCCCGGACGCCCCGTCCACGTGGATGCGCACGGGAATCTTCGTGCCGCGGTTGTACGCTTCGATCGCACGGTCGAGGGCGGCGACGTCGTCGTAGCGCCCTGTGTAGGTGATGCCGAGGATGGCCACGACCCCGATCGTGTGGTCGTCGATCTGCGCGACGGCGGCATCGGCATCAAGCGACAGATGATCCTCATCCATCGGCACGGCGCGCAACTCGATGTCCCAGTAGCGGCAGAACTTTTCCCAGCAGACCTGGTATCCCGCGCTAATGACGAGATTGGGCCGTTGCGCGGTGTGGATGTCGACGCCGGCGGCCGTCGCCAGTTTCTTCCAGCGGAAGAGCATCGCCAGCCCGCCGAGCATGCAGCCTTCCGAGGAGCCGACCGTCGAGGTCCCCATCGGTTCCTCGCTCTGGTCGGCGTTCCACAGGTCCTCGACGATGGCGACGCAGCGGTTCTCCAGATCCGCCGTCATCGGGTATTCGTCCTTGTCGATGGCGTTTTTCTCGAGCGTGTCAGCCATGAGGTCGACGGCCTCGGGCTCCATATAGGTCTGCACGAAGGTGGCGAGGTTCTGATGCGCGTTGCCCTCGGTGGACAGGTACTCGCGGATGAGCTCGCTTGCGACGCGCGGCTCCACCGGCTCGTCGTTTAGACGGTCGACCGGCATCTGGATGTCGGCGGCCTGCGCCCCGAAGATCGGGCTCGCATAGGCCTCCCGCTCCTTGGCCTCCTTGCTGCGTGGGGAATTGCTCATGATCGCTCCTTTGCTGGACATGGACCGGATCGGCGCCGCTGCGGCGTCCTAGTGCTGCTGACGCTCCTTCAAGGTACGCGCGATGTCGCGCTCGGCGTCGCGCTTGGCCATGGCCTCGCGCTTGTCGTAGTTCTTCTTGCCCTTGCAGACGCCGACCTCGACCTTGACGCGGCCTTCGGGCGAGAAGTACATCGACAGCGGGATGAGCGTGTAGCCCTTCTGCTGCGAACACTGCTCGAGCTTGAGGATCTCCCGCTTGTGCAGCAGCAGCTTGCGGCGCCGCTTGGAGTCGACGTTGAAGATGCTGCCGTGGCTGTAGGGGGCGATGTAGACGCCGTCGAGCCAGGCCTCGCCCTTGCGGATCAGGACATAGCTGTCCCGCAGCTGGCATGAGTTCTCACGGAGCGAGCAGACCTCCGTGCCGGCCAGCACCACACCCGCCTCGTAGCGGTCCTCGACGAAGTAGTCGTGGAACGCCTTGCGGTTCTGAGCGATGTATGTCTTCTCCTTCTTCATAGCGCACTACTTTATACCAGTTTGAGTTCGTGCTTTCCGCTGGCGGAAAAACAGCCCCTAAAAATCGGTTTACAGCTTGGTTTCAATTTCAAATCACAAAAAATCCTGTATCATGGACTGCATTGTCGTAATGCGGACCTCACGTCAGGGGAGTGGACGTGCCGCAATCTTTCGACTGATTACATGGGAGGTACCTATATGAAAGATTCGTTTTACGAGTCACTGGAGGCTCGCGGTCTCACACGCCGCGCATTCCTGGCCTTTTGTGGGACGATCGCCGCGGCGATCGGGGTCGAAGGCATAGGAAGCACCCAGGTGGCTGAAGCAATCGAGAGCAACTGGGTCGGCAACTCCGAAGGCAATCTGACGCCCGTCATCTGGATGGAGCTCGGCTCCTGCACCGGATGCACGGAGTCGTTTGCCCAGTCGACCGACCCCGACCCGGCGACCCTGCTCCTCGAATACCTCGCACTCAACTACACAGAAACCCTGGGTGCGGCTGCAGGCGAGACGCTGGAACAGTGCCGCAAGCAGACGATCGAAAACAACCCCGGCAAGTACATCCTCGTCGTCGAGGGTGCCGTCATGACCGGCTGGGAAGGCGACGCCTTGCGCATCGCAGGCGAAGCCACCTGTGCCCCCGGTGAGAGTCCCCTGCTCGACACCGCCAAGCACGCAGCGGCCGTCATCGCCGCAGGGTCCTGCGCGGTCGACGGCGGTCTCATCGCCGGCGTTCCCAACCCCGGTGGTGCCGAAGGCGTGCAAAAGTACCTGACGGACAACGGAGTCACGGACGTGCCGGTCGTCAACCTGCCGTCCTGCCCCGCCAACCCCGCCACGCTGGTCGCCGTCGTCTGCCAGTATCTCTTGCTCGGCACGTTGCCCGCGCTCGACGGCAAGAACAAGCCGACCGCGTACTACAGCGAGACGATCCACGACAACTGCCAGCGTCGCGGCCACTTCGAAAACGGCGAGTTCGTCTATCAGTTCGGCAGCAAGGAGGAGGAGCTCGGCTACTGCCTCTACCCTGTCGGCTGCAAAGGTCCGCAGACCAGCGCGAACTGCTCGCTCGTCCGCTGGAACCGCCGCACCAGCTGGTGCGTGGATGCCGGCGCCCCGTGCATCGGCTGTGCCACCGCCAACCCGGGCTGCACGCAGCGTAACTGGTTCGACGTCAGCGCGCCGTTCACCAAGCGCATGAAGAACATCCGCATCGGCGACCTCTTCTTCCAGCCGACCACCGCCGCGCTCATCGTCACCGGCGTCGTCGTCGTGGTCCTCGTCGTCCACGGCATCGGCATGAAGGTCACCGGGCGCACCTCCGGCGGAGCCGACTTCGAAGAAGAGCGCGAATGGGTCGTCCGCCACGAGAAGAAGGCGGAAAAGAAGCAGGCCAAGCTTGAGGCCAAGGAAGCCACAAGCGAAGACGCCGCCCCCGCATCCGTCGCCGCCGAAGAAGACGACGATCAGGAAGGAGGCGAGTAGCCCATGGCAACGCATTCGATCATCGATCCGGTCGACCGCATCGAAGGCCATCTGCGCATCGAGATGGAGGTCACCGACGGCTACGTCTCCAACGCCTGGGTCTCCGGCGGACTGTTCCGCGGCTTCGAAAAGATCCTCGAAGGCCGCGAGCCCTACGACGCCGCCATGGCCTCACAGCGTGTCTGCGGTGTCTGCCCGGTCTCGCACTGCCACACCTCCACGTATGCGGCAGAGGCGGCCTACGACATCCAGCACCCCGAAGGCGCCCGCCTGGTGCGCAACATCATCGAAGGCGCCCAGTTCATGCACAGCCACATCCTGTGGTTCTATCAGCTCAGCGCGCTTGACTACGTCAACCCGCTCAACGCGCTCAACGCCGACCCGCAGGCCGCCGTCGACTTCGCCCAGCAAAACGGGCTGGCCGTCCGCGACTTCGCTGCCGTGCAGGAGCGCCTGAAGACCTTCGCCGCAAACGGCCAGTACTCCTGGCTGTCCGGCGGCTACTTCATGGACGGGCAGTCCCCCGACCTCTACAAGCTTCCGCCCGAGGTCGACCTCATCGCCGTGGCCCACTACATCGAGGCCATCGACATGCAGGCCAAGGCCGACGAGATCTGCGCCATCATGGGTGGCAAGATGCCGCACATCATGACGTCCATCCCCGGCGGCACGGCCTTCGTCCCCTCCGTGGAAAAGATCGACGACATCTTGTTCCGCTCCCAGGAGCTGCACGACTGGGTCAAAGAGGTCATGATCCCCGACGCCATCGCCATCGCGGGCGTCTATCTCGACGACCTCACGGCCGCCGGCGGCACCGGCGCGGTCTACGGCAGCAACAAGCACGGCAACTTCATGGCCTACGGCGTCTTCGACAAGCAGAGCCGCAAGCTCGAAGACCGCTACTTCCCCTCGGGCATCGTCCGCATCCACGAAGGCGAACCCACCTTGGAGAAGTTCGACGGCAGCAAGATGACCGAGGTCACCGCCCACGCCTACTACGACGGCGACCAGAACCCGCTGCATCCGCTCGACGGCGTCACGGTCCCGCCCGAAACCTTCCCGGGCTTCTACAAGAACGAGGCCACCGAGGAGGTCAACGACAAGTACACCTGGTCCAAGGCTCCGCGCTACAACGGCGAGCCCATGGAAGTCGGCCCGCTCGCCCGCGTCCTGGTCTCGTACATGTCCGGCGTCCAGGGCATCAAGGACAACGTCGACTACGTGCTCACCTCGCTCGGCTTGGATCCCGCCTCCAGCATCCCCGCCTTGAACTCGGCGCTCGGCCGTCTGGCCGCCCGTCCCATCGAGGCCGAGGTCGTCGCCGGTATGATGGCCGACTGGTGCACCGAACTCGTCGAGCTCATGGGCAAGGATTCCGACGAGCCCCTCTGGCACGTCGAGCGCGCCCGTGACACCGGCACCGGCGAAGGCTTCTGGGAAGCCCCGCGTGGCGCCCTCTATCACTGCGAGGAGATCAGCGGCAACAAGATCAAGCACTACCAGGAGATCGTCCCCTCCACGTGGAACATCTCCCCGCGTGACGAGAAGGGCACGCTCGGCACCATCGAGCAGGGCCTGCTCGGCACGCCCATCGCCAACATGGAATCCCCGCTCGAGGCCCTGCGTCTCGTCCACGGATACGATCCCTGTGTGGCCTGCGCCGTCCATGTAGTCGAACCGAAGACGGGCAAAGAGTTCGAAGTCCACACCAGTCCGTGGGGAGGTCGATAGCAATGGCGCATCTCGCACACTATCGCGAAGCTCATCCGCTTCCCTTTGTCATCACGCACTGGGTCAACATGGTCTGCATGATGCTGCTGATCCTGTCGGGCTGCCTCATCCACTGGCCGTTCATACCGGGTGTGATGGGCATCGCCCGCGGCACGCACATCTTCTGCGGCTGCCTCATCATCATCAACCTCATCGTGCGCATCGTCTTGGCCTTCGTCGTCAAGTCCGCCCCCACCGGCGGCACACGTCAGGTCGACACCGACTACAAGGTCTGGTTCCCGCAGAGGGACAACCGCCATCAGCTCATCCCGTGGATCAAGTACTACCTCTTCATCAAGAAGGACCATCCGCTCGGAGCAAAGTACGGCGTTCCACAGAAGATGGCCTACTGGCTCATCATCCCGGCCCTGCTCTTCATGGGCTACACCGGCTTTTGCCTGTGGGGCGTCACGGCAGGCTTCCCCATCTTCGCCGCCTTCACGGCGCTGGTCGGCGGGGCGATGAAGGTACGCATCATCCATTACTTCATGATGTTCTTCTTCATCTGCTTCGTCTTCATCCACGTCTATCTGGCAAACATCGAGGGCTTCGCCCCCACCAAGCTTATGTTTGCCCGTAAGGAAGCAGGCGGCCTCACCTACGACGTCAAGACCATGCACATCGACGGCAAAGACGACCTGGGCGAGTCCGAAGGAAAGAAGCAAGAGGCACAGACCGGTTAAGCTTCTTAGTCGGAGTTCTCCCCGACTTTCGCCTGAGCAATCAGGCACCAAATACCCCCGTCGGATACGGCGGGGGTATTTTTTTGCCCCCGTGCCGTCGGGGATATGCCCGCGCAGATGCGGACGGATGCCTAGGATTGGATGGGAGATGCCTGCCCAAGCGGCGGCATCGACAGGTGCGTGGGGGCGTCAAGCCGCGGGGCCGAAGCGCTCAGCCGATCGAGGCGATGTAGGAGTAGTGCGCGTGCCGGTAGAGGGTGCCGTAGGCGCTTGAGGCGACCGGGCCGTAGTCGGTGGAGAGCGCCAAGGCGTCGCGCAGCACCTCGACCGATGCCGCACAGGAGCTGTGGGCGGCAGACGGGCTGATACGCCCGAAGGTGACGTCGACCGGCTCGGCCAGGGAGTCGTCGACGACCAGGATCCACTCGGGAACATCGTGCCCCTCCAGGGCGAAGTAGGCGTCGCAGTCCTCCTGGCTCGGCAGAACGGAGTCGGTCCGCATCATCGCGCAGCCGCCCTCGGCATCCAGATACGCCCAGGATGCCTCCGGGGCGATCCACACCGACTCATCCTCCTCGGTGTGGGCGAGCAGCTTGCGCACGCCCTCGTAGGCCTCCACTCGCTCCCCGCTCGTCATCAGCCCGGCCGCCGGGCCGTCCGCGATCGTGCGGTCCACATCCCGCAGGGGGACGTCGTCGTAGACGCCGAAGCTGCGGCCGACGCAGGCGATCACCACGATGGAAGCCGCCGCGACGCAGGTGAGCACATGCGCGATCGTCTGGATGGGCGCCTGCTGCATCTGCACGAGGATGCCCTGTCGCATCCCGCTGTCGTCCATCGGGTCGGGAGAGGGCATCTGGCGCAGGGCCCCCTGCAGGCGGTATTCCTGCTCCGGGAACAGCCGCGTCACCGTGATGGTCGCGCCCATGCCGATGAAGAGGTAGCCGATGAGGTAGGTGTCGCCCGGCGCGGCGCTCGAGAACTGCCAGACGAGCGAGAGCAGAAGGCCGGGCAGCCAGAAGAGGAGGATCTCGGGGTGGCGGGCCGGGTTCCAGTTGGCGTTTAAGAAGTAGAGCGCGATGGCGAACTCGACGAAGGCGAGCAGGATCCGCGCGGCACAGTCGTCGAAGGCGACGACGATGATGAGGTCGAAGAGCAGGCAGCACAGGTCGATGATGAGGCAGACCATCTTCAGGCGCTCGGAGGGGAACTGGTGGAGGAGCCTGAGCGCGATCAGGAGGGCACAGAGGGCGCAGGTGACCAGAAACGAGATCCGCGTGATGGGAATGCTCGTCAGATAGCCCGAGACGGCCTCATACAGCGAGAAGCCCGCGTAGTTGTCCGCCAGCAGCTGCGGGATCATCGGAAAGATAAATCCCGGGTCGACGGTCACGAAGAGGTACCACAGATAGCACAGGGCCACGACGAAGGCGCCGAGGAGCCCCCACAGAAAGGGGATGAAGATGTCGAGGCTGCGGCGGACGAGAGCGTAGATGCCGCCCACGACGAAGGTGATGAACGCCAGAAAGAGGATGCAGGGGTTGCAGACGGTCGCCAGGGCGAAGAGGACGCCGGAAAAGAACGGATAGAGCACCCGCGGGGCGTTCGGCTCGGCGGACGGCTCCCCGGCGCTGACCTCCCCCACCTCCCCCTCGACGGTCTCGGGGCGGCCTGAGGCGGGCTCCGGCGAAAGGATGTGTACCGCGATGCTTTCCTCCGCATAGATCTTGTAGGTCTTCCAGCAAAAGACGATGCCCAAGAAGAGGGCGGCCGTGCTCAGGCTGTAGGCGGTCAGTCCCTGGGTGAGGAGCACCGGCGAGAAGAGATAGATGAGCGAGATGCAGCAGGCGGTGAAGCGGCCGAAGTCGTGGCGCAGGATGCGGTAGCCGACGAGGGCGACGCAGAAGGCGACGACGACGTAGAGGATGCGGAAGAACAAGACGATGCCGTCGCTGCCTCCCGCGATCGCATGATAGAGGCTATAGAAGGGCAGAAGGAGCGGGGCGATGAGCTGGGCCATGTCCCAGAGGTCGTAGAAGGGCGCATCCCCACGGTAGAGGCGGTCGACGAGGCTTATGACGTGGCTTTCGTCGGACCAGCTGAAGCCGTAGAACGAGCGGACGAGCAGGATGACCGCAGCGACGACGAGCAGCGCATAGGGCAGCACCGAGCGCCAGCGGGACGTCGTGGTCTTCTCCATGCGAACGGGTCCTACCTCCTTCTGGGCGCCTAAGCGCGCTCATCCTCGATGCCGAGCAGCTCCATCAGGGCGCCGGCGACGACGGGCACCGCGGCCTTGACGGGCGGCGTCAGATCGATCGTCATCTCGACGGGTGAGATGTCCTGCTTCTGCACGCAGATGCAGGAGACGTCGGCGTCGTATCCCGCCAGACGTGCGTTGTTGAGGACGTCGGAGACCTTCATGTCGTGCAGCGTGTGCATGACGGTGTGCTCGGCCATCTCCTCAGGCGTCAGCACGAGCACCGAGCCCGGCGCAACACCGCTTTCCTCCCCGCAGTCGATGACGTCGATGAAGATGATGCGGTCATAGTCGCGGATGTAGGGGATCATGCTCATCCCCATGGTGCCGGCGTCCACGACGGGAATCTTCCCGGCGGGATCCTCCAGGGTGGAGTCGGCACAGAAGGTGTCGGCCAGGATGGCAACGTGATCTTCGTCGAAGAACTCGGCGGCGACGTCCGGCTCGAGGAGGACGCGTGCGAAGTAGGGCCCGAAGCCCTCGTCGAGCATGAGCATGTTGCCGACGCAGGCGATAAGCGTCTTGGGGCTGTCGGGGGAATCTGTGGGAGAGCTGCTGTCCATGCCGTTCATTGTAGCGGAAAGGCACCTACAAAAATGCCCCGCCGAAGCGGGGCACCTGCTTGCGCATCGATGTGTCGCAGTGAAGCTTAGCGCTTGGAGAACTGCGGACGCTTGCGCGCCTTTTTGAGACCGTACTTCTTGCGTTCGACCATGCGGGGATCGCGCGTCAGGAAACCGGCCTTCTTCAGTTCGCCGCGGTAGTCGCCGGCCTCGAGCAGCGCACGGGAGATGCCGTGGCGCAGAGCGCCGGCCTGACCGGAGATGCCGCCGCCGTTGAGGGTGGCGATGACGTCGAAGTGGTTGACCGTGTCGGTGACCTTGAACGGTGCGAGGGCGGCGTTGAGCAGCCCGGAACGGCCGAAGTACTCCAGGCCGTCACGCTTGTTGACCGTCACCTTGCCGCTGCCGGGAACCAGGCGGACACGGGCGACGGCGTTCTTGCGGCGGCCGGTGCCGTAGTAGACCGCATCATACTTCTTCTCTTGGGCCATGACTTATGCCTCCAACTCGATCGGACGGGGCTTCTGCGCCTGATGCGGATGCTCGGGCCCGGCATAGACCTTGAGCTTCTTGCCCATCTGGCGCCCCAGGGAGTTTTTGGGGAGCATGCCCTTGACGGCCTGTTCGATGACACGCTCGGGATGCTTCGCCATCGCCTCCTCGAAGGTCTCGGACTTGAGGCCGCCGGGGTGGCCGGTGTGGTGGTAGTAGACCTTGTCGCTGTTCTTGTTGCCGGTGACCTTGACCTTGTCGGCGTTGATGACGACGACGAAGTCGCCGGTGTCGACATGCGGGGTATAGGTCGGCTTGTGCTTGCCGCGCAGGATCTGCGCGATCTGGGAGCACAGACGGCCCAGGGTCTTGTCGGTCGCATCGACCAGAAGCCATTCGCGCTGGACGTCGCTCGGCTTCGCGTAGTAGGTGTTCACGAGTCTTCCTCCAAATACGTACGTGTTCAATTGCAGAGTTCACGGGGCTCTGAAAGCGAACTTGCCTATGATACCCGCGAAGATGTACGAGTGCAATACACATTTGGCGCGCGGTTACGCGCGCACAAACTTTTCTCTTTCCCTGGGACGGTAAGACCCGCCGGGTCTTACTTCACCTTCACCTTGATGGTGATGACGTTGGACTTGGCGTAGTTGTTTCCAATACCTGCCCAGATCTTCACCTTGTAGGTCTTGCCCTTCTTCGCCTTCTTCAGGGCCTTGAGGGTGAGCGTCTTGGTGCCGGTCACGATCTTCAGGGCCTTCTGGGCCTTCTTGTTCGCCTTCCAGCAGAGCGTGGTCTTGACGCCTTTGA
>JAJQAN010000033.1 GCA_021203765.1 Coriobacteriaceae bacterium
GGCTTCACGCTGGTCAACGCCATCATGATCCCCATCACCGCCTTCTTCATCGACCGCTTCAGCATACGCTGGCTCTTCGCGGTGGCCATGGGTATCTTCGCCGTCGGCTCGGCCATGGCCGGCTGGGGCGCCAACTTCGGCGTCCTCATCGTCGGTCGTCTGGTCCAGGCTGCCGGCGCCGGCATCCTCATGCCCATGGTCATGACCGTTCTCATGTGGACCTTCCCGGTCGAGCGCCGCGGCTCGGCCATGGGGCTCTTCGGCATCGTCATCGCCTTCGCCCCGGCCATCGGCCCGACGGTCGCCGGCGTCATCGTCGACAACGCCAGCTGGCACATCCTGTTCTTCGCCGTCGCCGCACTGGCCCTCCTCATCGCCATCATCGCCGTCTTCTTGATCGACAACAAAGAGGACGCCAACAAGCACGCCACGCTCGACATCCTGTCGGTCGTCCTGTCCACTATCGGCTTCGGCGCCCTGCTCTACGGACTGTCGGCCATCGGCTCCGACGGAGTCAGCGTCATCGCCTTCGTCGCCATCGCCGTCGGCGCGGTCGGCATCGTCCTCTTCTTCTTCCGCCAGCTGCGTCTGGACGAGCCGATGTTGCAGGTCCGCGTCCTCAAAAACCGCAAGTTCCTCATCGGTACCATTGTGTGTATGCTCGTCCAGGGTTCCCTCATGGTCGGCTCCATCCTCATGCCCATCTACCTGCAGACCTTGATGGGGTATTCGGCCACGATCACCGGCCTGGTCATGATGCCCGGCGCTATCATCACCGGCATCATGTCCCCGATCGCCGGGCGTCTCTTCGACCGCTACGGCCCACGCATGCTCAGCCTCATCGGCCTCAGCCTGCTGTGCCTGGTCACGCTCGGCTTTGCCTTCCTCGGCAAGGGCACGCCTCTGGCCTACATCATCGTCGTCTACTCGTTCCGCATGTTCTCCATCACGCTGGTCAACATGCCGATCACCACCTGGGGCATGAACGCCCTGGACACCAAGCTCATCAACCACGGCACTTCGGTCAACAACACCTTGCGCCAGGTCGCCGGTTCCATGGGAACGGCCATCATCGTCTCGATCTACTCGATCGCGGTCGGGGTCAATACGGCTTCGATGGGCGAGATCGATGCGAGCTTCACCGGCATCAACGTCGCCTTCGGTGCCTCGCTGGTATTCACCGTCGCCGGCCTGATCCTCGCCATCATCTTCGTCCGCAACGACCGCTCCAGCGACCAGAAGGCTAACGACCCCGAAGGCGTCCGCCGCTCCGCCACCGAGGAGATCATGGAAAACGAGGTCTACTCCCTGCCTGCCGATGCGCAGGTCCACGATGCTGCGCAGCTTTTCGTTGACAAAGGTGTCTCCGCGGCGCCCTTGGTAGACGAGGACGACGAGGTCGTCGGCATCGTCTCGGACGGCGATATCCTGCGATGCCTGGAGAAGAAGACGACGACGGTCGAAGATCCGATCGCCATGATGACGTACAACATCGAGTCGGGAAGCTCGAACCGAGAGTTTGACGAGAAGCTCGAGGACGTTATGAACGCCCCCGTCCGCTCCATCGCCACGCCACAGGTCATCTCGGTGGACGTGCACACCGACCTGACCGAGATCTGCCGCGTCATGGGCGAAAACCGTTTGAAAAAGATTCCCGTCACCGACGAGGACAAGATCACGGGCGTCATCAACCGCTCCAACATCATCCGCTATGCCCTGGAGCATTACCTGGAGGGGCATGAAGAGGGTGGAGATGAGCCGAAGCTCGAGGAAGGTTCCGACTAAGGCAGCCAGCATGGACGGGGGAGCTGCATGAAGAGCGGCTCTTTGAACGCATACGAGAAGGCCTCCGCTACGCCGGTCTGTCTCGGTGCGGTCTCGGTCGCCGACACGTTCTTTTTGCGCCTGCGCGGCCTGCTCGGCCGCGACCCGGAAAGCTTCGGGCCGCTCTGGATCACCAAGTGCAAGCAGATCCATACTCACGGCATGTCGGCGTCCATCGACGTCGTCTACGTGGATGCGCACGGCTCCATCCTGCAGATGGATGCCGACGTGGTCCCCGGGCGCTCCTGCAAGCGGGTGCGCCAGGCCACTGACGTGGTCGAATTTCCCGCAGGAAGCATCGTGCGGCTCGGGCTGGGGCGTTTTGTGCGTCTGGAATGCGAGACGGCTCAGAAGGTGGCGGGCATCAGACCGGAGTGGAGTACGGAGACCGCCCGCAACCCGCTTTCGCAACCCGACGGTGTCGCCTCGTGTGCACAGGAGCCTGCCGCCGCGGCGGACTGTGCGACGGCGCGCAGCTGGCCTACGCCGCTTTCCGCTGCCCGACGATCAGCTTGCGGATGAGGTCGACGGGGATGATGGTGAAGGCTAACACCAGCACGAACCCCCATTCGGCAAGACTCAATCCATAACAACCGAAGACGGCGCCGCCCAGATAGGCGAGCAGCACCTGTACGACGACGATCAGGGCGATGATCTCCAGGAATCCCCGGTTCGACCCTATATGGTCGAAGAGATTGAGGCGCTCGGTGCGCGCGTTGAAGGCGTTGAAGACGGCCAGAAAGACGAAGAGGCAGAAGAACCCGGTCATCAGATCGCCGCTTTGCTGGGAAGCGAAGAAGTTCCGCACGAACGGGGTCAGCAGGAAGAAAAGGCTCAGCAGCAGCGTCCAGGCCGCTCCGACCAGGATCGACGACCACATGCGGCCGGTGATGATGCTTTCGTCGCGGCGTTTGGGCTGCTCCTGCATGAAGCGCCGCAGGGCGGGCTCGCCGCCGAAGGCCAGGGCCGCGAGCGTGTCCATGATGAGGTTGATCCACAGGATCTGCGTGATGGTGAGCGGCGTGCCCTGAAAGCCGATCAGGGGGAAGATGAAGGAGATGAGGACCGCCGAGATGTTGATGGTCAGCTGGAAGATGATGAACTTGCGGATGCTGTTGAAGATGGTGCGGCCGTAGAGGATGGCCTGCTCGATGGAGGCGAAGTCGTCGTCGAGGATGGAGATGCCGGCCGCCTCCTTGGCGACCTCGGTGCCCGATCCCATGGCGAATCCGACGTCGGCGGCCTTCAGGGCGGGGGAGTCGTTCACGCCGTCGCCGGTCATGCCGACGACGAGGTTTTGTTCCTGCGCGACGCGTACCAGGCGGCTCTTGTCACCGGGCAGGGCGCGGGCGATCACCCGCAGGCGGGGCAGGGCCTCGGCAAGCGCTTCGTCGTCCATAGCCGCCAGATCTTCCGAGGTGATGACGAGCGCGTCGTCGCCGTCTTCCATGAGGCCGATGTCGCAGGCGATGGCATGTGCGGTCTCCTTGCGGTCCCCGGTGATCATGACGACCTGCACGCCGGCGCCTTGCGCCTCGGCGACGGCGTCGACGACCTCGGGACGGATGTCGTCGCGGATGCCGACGAG
>JAJQAN010000052.1 GCA_021203765.1 Coriobacteriaceae bacterium
GAGGACCTCAACCACACCGGCGCGCACAAGATCAACAACGTGCTCGGCCAGGCGCTGCTCGCCAAGAAGATGGGCAAGACGCGTCTCATCGCCGAGACGGGGGCCGGCCAGCACGGGGTCGCCACCGCGACCGCCGCCGCCCTGCTCGATATGGAATGCGTCGTCTACATGGGGCGCGAGGACACCGAGCGCCAGGCGCTCAACGTCTACAAGATGCGCCTGCTCGGCGCCACGGTCATCCCGGTCGATTCGGGTACGGCCACCTTGAAGGACGCCGTGAGCGAGACCTTCCGCGAGTGGACCAACCGCATCGACGACACGCACTACTGCCTCGGCTCGGTCATGGGGCCGCATCCCTTCCCGCTCATCGTCCGCGACTTCCAGGCGGTCATATCACGCGAGATCAAGGAGCAGTGCCTCGAGAAGGAGGGACGCCTGCCCGACGTGGTCTTGGCCTGCGTCGGCGGCGGCTCCAACGCGATCGGCTCGTTCTACCACTTCATCGACGACGAGGAGGTGCGCCTGATCGGCTGCGAGGCGGCCGGCCGCGGCATCGACACCTTCGAAACCGCCGCGACGCTCAACACCGGGCGTGTCGGCATCTTCCACGGCATGAAATCCTATTTCTGTCAGGACGAATACGGGCAGATCGCCCCGGTCTACTCCATCTCGGCCGGGCTCGACTACCCCGGCATCGGGCCGGAGCACGCCGCCCTGCACGATTCGGGACGGGCGGAGTACGTGGCGATCACCGACGACGAGGCCGTCGACGCCTTCGAGTACACCTCGCGCATGGAAGGCATCATCCCGGCGGTCGAAAGCGCCCATGCCATCGCGCACGCCATGAAGATCGCCCCGCAGATGGACCCCGACCAGATCATGGTCATCACCTTGTCCGGGCGCGGCGACAAGGACTGCGCCGCCATCGCCCGCTACCGGGGAGAGGAGGTCTCCGAATGAGCGCCACACAGCCAAAGATCTCCGCGGCCTTCGATGGACACAAGGCCTTCATCCCCTTCATCACCTGCGGGGATCCCGACCTGGAGACGACCGAGGAGCTCGTCTGCGCCCTGGCCGACGCCGGGGCCGACCTCATCGAACTGGGGATTCCCTTTTCCGATCCGACCGCCGAAGGCGTCGTCATCCAGGCGGCCAACCTCCGCGCCCTGGAGGCCCACACGACCACGGATGCGGTCTTTGCGATGGTCGAGCGGGTGCGCGACAAGGTCGACGTGCCGCTCGTCTTCATGACCTACGCCAACGTCGTCTACGGTTACGGCAGCGAACGTTTCTGTACGCGGGCCGAACAGATCGGCATGAGCGGGCTCATCCTGCCCGACGTGCCCTTCGAGGAGAAGGAGGAGTTCTCCGGTGTCTGCAACGAACACGGCCTCGAGCTCGTCTCGCTCATCGCGCCGACCTCGCACGAGCGCACCAAGATGATCGCCGCTGAGGCGCAGGGCTTCATCTATGCCGTCTCCTCGCTGGGGGTGACCGGTACGCGCGAGAACATCACGACCGACATCTCCGCCATGGTCGCAGCGGTGCGCGAGGCAAGCGATCTGCCCGTCGCCGTGGGCTTCGGAATCTCGAATCCCGAACAGGCAGCCGAGATGGCCGCGCAGGCCGACGGGGCGATCGTGGGAAGCGCGCTGGTCAATATCGTGGGGGAACATGGCCGCGATGCGGTCGGGCCGGTGCGCGAGGCGGCCGCCGCCATGGCGGAGGCGGTGCATGCGCTCTAACCGCCGCACCTCAGGCGTCCTTTCCCGCAGAACATGCGCTGAAACTAGGGGATAATGGCGGGCATGGATCACGAAGACGACATCGCATACATGCGCCTGGCGCTCGATGAGGCGCGGGCCGCGGGCGAACTCGGCGAGGTGCCGATCGGCGCGGTCGTCGTATATGACGGCGAGGTCATCGCCTCGGCGGGCAACCGCCGCGAAACCGACCAGGACCCCGCCGCCCATGCGGAGTTCCGCGCCATCGAGCAGGCGGCAGAGGCGTTGGGACGCTGGCGTCTGAGCGGCTGCACGGTCTATGTGACGCTCGAGCCCTGCCTCATGTGCGCCGGTCTGATGTATCAGTCCCGCATCGAGCGCTGCGTCTACGGCGCTCCCGACCCGAAGGCCGGAGCGCTTGGCACCCTGTATACGGTCCATGAAGACGAACGCCTCAACCACACGTTCGAGGTCACCTCGGGCGTTCTGCAGGAGGAGTGCGCTGACCTGCTCCGCTCCTTTTTCGCAGACAGGCGTTAGGAGCAACCATGCCGCGGGAAGCGAAGGCCAAAAAGCAGGAGCGCGCCGTCGAGGTCTGCCGGCGGATGGAGGAGCTCTACCCGGAGGCCGAATGCGCCCTGCACTTCTCTGGGGCCTTCGAGTGCGTGATCGCCGTGTCGCTTTCCGCCCAGACGACCGACGCGAACGTAAACAAGGTCACCCCGGAGCTCTTTTCGCGCTGGCCGGACCCGCAGACGATGGCGCAGGCCGACGTGGGCGAGGTCGAGGAGGTCATCCGCTCCATCGGCTTTTACCACAACAAGGCCCGCAACTGCGTCTCCTGTGCGCAGACGATCATGGCCGACTTCGGCGGCGAGGTGCCCGACACCATGGAGGACCTGCAGAAACTCCCCGGCGTCGGCCGTAAGACCGCCAACATCGTCTTAAACAACATTTTCGACGTCGTCGAGGGCATTGCCGTCGACACGCATGTCTTCCGCCTGGCCCACAAACTCAAGCTCTCGAACGCGACGACGCCGTCCGCGACCGAGCAGGACCTGCTCGCGCTCATCCCGCAGGAGCTCTGGAAGCCGGTCAACCACCAGTGGATCCTCTTCGGGCGTGAGTACTGCGACGCACGGCGGCCTCGCTGCGACGAATGCCCCCTGGTCGACCTCTGTCCCTCGGCGGGGAAGTAGGACGGCATGCGCATCACCGTCATCGCCGTCGGCAAGCTCAAGGAGCGCTTCTGGGAAGATGCCGTCGCCGAATACCGCAAACGTATCGGTCCCTACGCCCGCTTGGAGATCGTCGAGGTTCCCGACCGCGATCCGGACCGCTGCGGGGGAGAGAAAGCGGCACGCGAGACCGAGGCTGCCGACATCCTCAAGGCCTGCCCGGATCAGGCGCACGTCATCGCGCTCGCCATCGAAGGGACTCCGCGTTCGAGCGAGGAGCTCTCACAGCATCTCGACGAACTCAGTCTGCAGGGGATAAGCGATATCTGCTTCATCATCGGCGGGTCGACCGGGCTGGCGAAAAGCGTCTATGAGCGGGCGGACGAGACGCTTTCCTTCGGGACGATCACACTGCCGCACAATCTCGCACGCGTCGTGCTGCTCGAGCAGCTCTACCGCGCCTTCAAAATCTCCCGCGGCGAGCCCTACCACAAGTAA
>JAJQAN010000016.1 GCA_021203765.1 Coriobacteriaceae bacterium
CCCCCCCCCCCCCCCCCCCCCCGCCACCTCTGTGCGCCGTGCTCCGGATCCCCCCCCACCCCCCCGCCCCCCCCCCCCCCTTTTTGCCGGAGCGAGGACGGTGGGCATGCGGCCGCCGAGGCCATCCTGACGACAGACACACACCCGAAAGAGGGCGCGCTCACCTTCGGGGTCGACGGCGTCCGCTACACGGTCGGCGGGATGTGCAAGGGCTCGGGGATGATGCAGCCGAACATGGCGACCATGCTCGCCGTGCTGACGACGGACCTGCCGCTCACGCCCGAGGCTGCACGGTCTGCGCTGGAATCGGCGGTAGGCGTCTCCTTCAACAAGGTCACCGTGGATTCGGACACCTCGACCAACGATTCGGTCTTCCTGCTTTCGAGCGGGACGGGCGGCGGTACCCCGGTCGGTCTCGACAGCCCCGCCCTGAGACCTTTCGTCGCGGCGCTTACGGAGCTTTCTCGCGACCTGGCACGCCAGATCGCCCGCGACGGGGAAGGGGCGAGCAAACTCGTTACGGTCGAGGTAAGCGGTGCCGCCACCGCCGAGGATGCCGATACGGCGGCGCGTTCGGTGGCCAACTCCCCGCTCGTCAAGACGGCGATCGGGGGACATGACTGCAACTGGGGTCGCATCGCGGCGGCCCTGGGCAAAAGCGGCGCGGCTTTTTCGCAGGACAAAGTCGACATCGACATCATGGGCCTGTCGGTCTGCCGGGCCGGCCTGACCGTTCCCTTCGACGAGGAGGAGGCGGCCCGTCGTTTCGAAGAAGACGAGATCGTCATCGCCATCGATCTGCACGCCGGGCAGGAAAGCGCAGAGCTCTGGACCTGCGATCTGACCCACGGCTACATATCGATCAACGCCGACTATCGGACCTAGGGTGCCGCAGCACCGCGGCCTACAGAGGAAAACGGAGATACCGAGGATATGAAACTCAGGAAACGCTACAACGAAATCGACATCGAGGAGGTCGGGCAGATCCCGAACGCCGTGCGCGCGAAGGTTCTGATCGAGGCCCTGCCGTGGATCAAGGACACGACCGGCAAGACGGTCGTCATCAAGTACGGCGGCGCGGCGATGGTCGACGAGGAGCTGCGCGACGCCGTCGTGAGCGACATCATTCTGCTCAAGCTCATGGGGGTCAATCCCATCATCGTGCACGGCGGCGGGCCGAACATCACCGCCATGGCCGACACGCTCGACCTAGAGACCCGCTTCGAGGACGGCCAACGCGTGACCGACGAGGCGATGATGGACGTCGTCAAGATGGCCCTGCTCGGCCAGGTCAACCAGGAACTCGTAAGCGCCATCAACAGACACGGGAGCATCGCCGTCGGCCTCAACGGCGCCGATGCCAAGATCGTACAGGCCGCCCAGCTCGATCCCAAGCTCGGGCGGGTCGGCAAGGTCGAGGTCATCGACACGACGCTCATCGAGGACTTGATCGCGGACGACTACATCCCCGTCATCGCGACGGTCGGCTGGGGTGTGGACGGCTCCTACAACATCAACGCCGACACGATCGCCGGCGAGATCGCCGCCGCCGTCGGCGCACAGAAGATTATGTTCGTCACCGACGTCGACGGCCTGTACACCGACTTTTCGGACAAGTCGACGCTGGTCGGCACGATGGGACTTTCCGAGGCGGTACAGATGGCGGAGTCCGGGGAGCTCGCCGAGGGGATGATCCCCAAGATCGATGCCTGCGTGACCGCGCTTTCGGCCGGCGTCGAAAAGGCGCATATCGTCAACGGCACCTCGCCGCACGCCCTCGTGCTCGAGATCTTCACCGACGAAGGCGTCGGCACGATGATCGAGCGCGATGGGGATGCGGCCGATCCCGACTTCGTCGAAGCGCCGGTCTCCAACTTCGCAAGCAAGCTCGACGACCCGATCCACAGCTTCGGCAGGGGAGCGTAGACGATGGCCACCTCGCACCAGACAGCGGACGCACAGCTGCAGCAGGCGCGGGAGCTCGATGCGCGCTACCTCATGCAGACCTTCGGCACGCGCAAGCCGGTCGAGTTCGTACGCGGACGGGGCACGCGCCTGTATGACTCCGCCGGCACAGAATACATCGATTTTCTGGCCGGCATCGGGGTCGTGAGCGTGGGGCACTGCCACCCGCGGCTTGTCGAGGCCGTGCAGGAGCAGGCCGGCAAGCTCTTCCACGTCGGCAACTACTTTTTCTCCGAACACAGGGGAGAGGTCGCCGAACGCCTCGTCACGCTGCTCTCGGCCGGAAACGGGGACGTCTGGAAGCTCTTCTTTTGCAATTCCGGCGCCGAGGCCAACGAGGGCGCCATCAAGCTCGCCCGTCGCTGGGGGAGGATCCACCGCGACGGGGCGGCCGGGATCATCACCGCCACGCAATCCTTCCACGGGCGCACCCTGGCGACTCTGGCCGCGACCGGGCAGGAGGCCCTGCAGGAACCCTTCGAGCCGCTGCCGGCCGGTTTTGCACAGGTGCCGCTCAATGACATCGCAGCGCTCGAGGCGGCCTGTGAACATCCCGTCGACGGATCGGCGCCGGTTGCGGTGATGCTCGAATGCATCCAGGGCGAGGCGGGTGTCTGGCCGTGCACGGAAGAGTACTTGCAGGCCGCACGGGAGCTCACCGCTGCGCATGACATGCTGCTCATACTCGACGAGGTGCAGACGGGGATGTATCGCTGCGGCGAGCCGTTCGCCTACCAGACCTACGGCGTCGTGCCTGATATCGTGACGATGGCCAAGGGCATCGCCGGTGGTTTCCCCATGGGCGCCTTCGCCGCGCGTGACGAGCTTGCCGATGTCCTCGAAGCCGGCATGCACGGCTCGACCTTCGGCGGCGGACCGCTTGCCTGCGCGGCGGCCGAGGCCACCCTCTCCGTCATGGACGCGCCGGGTTTCGGGGCGCATATCACCGAGACGGGCGAATACCTCCGCTCGTGTCTGGGCGAGCTGCCGTTTGTTACCGACGTGCGCGGGCGCGGCCTCATGGTCGGCATCTCGCTTGAGCGGCCCTGCGCCACCGAACTGGTGGACACGGCGCTTGCGGCGGGCTTCGTCCTCAACGCCCCCGCCGACGACATCGTCCGGTTTCTGCCGCCGCTCATCATGGAGCGTGACGATATCGATATACTTATGCAGGCTCTCCCCGAGCTGTATGCGAAATCCTAGACGGAGGGTGTGTTTGCTATGAGCGATGAAGAAGACATCGACTTAAGCGCGATAGACGAGGCGCTGGCAGGAGGCTGCGGCGGTCTTTTCGGCCGCGACCTGCTGCGCCTGCTCGATCTGACGCCCGCCGAGTTCACCCTCGTGCTCGACACGGCGGCGGCACAGAAGGCGGCCTGGGCGGCAGGAAAGCGCGATCAGCCCTGCACGGGCGACACGGTCGCCGTCATCTTGGAGAAACCTTCGCTGCGCACGCGCTCCTCCTTCGAGGCCGGCATCAGCCGGCTGGGTGCCCATCCTTTGGTGATGAGCGATCAGAACTCGGCCTTCAGCCGGGGAGAGAGCGTGCAGGACACGACGCTCGTCCTTGAACGCTTCGTCGACGCGATCGTGCTGCGCACCTTCGCGCAGAGCAAGATCGAGGAGGTCGCCGAATGGGCCTCCGTCCCCGTCATCAACGCGCTCACCGACGAGTTCCATCCCTGTCAGGGCCTGGCCGACGCGCTCACCATACGCGAGCACAAGGGAGATCTCGCAGGTCTCAAGCTCGCCTACGTCGGCGACGGCAACAACATGGCGCACACCTATCTCGAGCTCGGGGCGCTCGCCGGCATGGAGGTGCGCATCGCCACGCCGCCCGACTTCGCTCCCCTCGAATGGGTCGTCGACGACTGCCGTGAAGCCGCCGCCGATACCGGAGCGGCCATCGACGTCGGCTGCGATCCTGTCGCCGCGGTCGACGGCGCAGACGTTGTCGTGACCGACACCTGGACCTCGATGGGGGAAGAGGAAGAACACGACACCCGCCTGAAGGCCTTCGAGGGCTTCCAGGTCAATGCCGCGCTCATGGCGCATGCGGCAGATGATGCGATTTTCATGCACTGCCTGCCCGCCCATCGTGGCGAGGAGGTCACCGACGAGGTCGTCGACGCCGACTGTTCGGTCATCTACGACGAGGCCGAAAACCGCCTGCATACGCAAAAGGCGCTGCTCTCCTTGGTCTTGGGGGCGGCATAGGATGCTGGCGACGCGCAACGAACGCCAAGAGGCGATACGCCGGACGGTCCGCACCCAGCGGATCCGCACGCAGCGGGCCCTAGTCGCCTCCCTCAAGGAGCAGGGCTTCGAGGTGACCCAGGCGACCGTCTCGCGCGATATCACCGACATGGACCTGCAGAAGTCGGGCGACGGCACCTACGCTCTCAGGGAGGACCTGCGTCTGCAGCAGGTGGCCTCCACGTCGGTGGACAAGGTGCGGCGTGTGGGCAACCAGGTTTTGGTGTTCACGACGCCGGGCGCGGCACAGAGCGTGGCCGCGACGCTGGATGCGGTCGCGTTTTCCGAGGTGGTCGGCTGCATCGCAGGAGACGACACCATCCTGGTCATCTGCGGTGACGAGGTCGCCGGGGCCTCCTTCGAGGCCGAGATAGAAAAGTTCATTTCAAAAGATTGAGAGATGAGGAGGAAAGATCATGGCACGGGACAAGGTGATACTGGCATATTCGGGGGGCTTGGACACCTCGGTCTGCATCAAGTGGCTGATGGAGGAAAAGGACCTCGACGTCATCGCGGTCGTCGGTGATGTGGGACAGGAGCGCCAGGACCTCGAGTACGTCCGTCAGAAGGCGCTGGAGGTCGGCGCCATCGAATCGCTCGCCATCGACATGCGCGAGGAGTTCGTCGACGAGTATCTGACCAAGGCGCTGGCAGCCAACTCGATGTACGAGAACAAATACCCGCTCGTCTCCGCCTTGAGCCGTCCACTCATCGTCAAGTACCTGGTCGACTGCGCGCACGAATACGGCGCGGACTACATCGCCCACGGCTGTACCGGCAAGGGCAACGACCAGGTCCGTTTCGAGGTCGCCATCACGAGCCTCGATCCCGATATCAAGGTGCTCGCCCCGGTGCGCGAATGGGACCTGCTCACCCGTAACCAGGAGATCGAATGGGCCGAGGCCCACGGCGTGCCGGTGCCCACGACCAAGGAATCCCCGTATTCCATCGACGACAACCTCTGGGGGCGCGCCATCGAATGCGGCATCCTGGAAGATCCCTGGGAGGAACCCCCCGAAGATATCTACACCCTCACGCGCTCGAGCTACGAGGCACCCGCCGAAGGTGAATACGTCATCATCTCCTTTGAGGAGGGGGTGCCCTGTGCCCTCGACGGCAAGAAGATGAGCTTTTACGACATCATCCCGCAGATGAGCGAGATCGCCGGCCGCAACGGCTTCGGCCGCGTCGACATGATCGAAAACCGCCTCGTCGGGGTCAAGTCGCGCGAATGCTACGAGGTGCCCGGCGCCCTCGCCATCATCGAGGCGCACAAGTCGCTGGAGGACCTCTGCCTGGAGCGCGAGGTGCTCCACTACAAGCTCGGCATCGAGCAGAAGTGGGCCGACCTGGTCTACAACGGCCTGTGGTTCTCACCCCTCAAGGAGGCTCTCGACGGCTTCTGCGCGAGCACGCAAAAACTCGTCACCGGTGATGTGCGCCTGCAGTTCTACAAGGGCTCCTGCGTCACGGTCGGCCGTCGGAGCGACTACTCGCTCTACGACTACGGCCTGGCGACCTACGACGAGGACGACTCCTTCGACCGCAACAGCGCGGCCGGCTTCATCGACCTGCACGGCCTACCGACGCGTGTCTGGGCGCGGCAGCGTCGCAAGACGGGACAGGAAGGGACCGTGTGATGATGCACACGTATTCTTTGAAGAAACCGCTGGCATTCGTGTTGGCGGCTGCCCTGGCGTTCACGACGCTGGCTGGCTTCTCCATGCAGGCGCAGACCGCGCAGGCGGCCACGACCGAGGACGGCACCACGACGGCGACCGAGTTCACCGCCCCGACCATCAAGAAGGTCACCTCGCCCAAGTACAAGCGCGTCAAGATCACCTGGAAGCAGGTAAGCGGCGCGGACGGCTACCTGCTCTATCGCTCCACGACCGAAACGGGCGGCTACAAGCAGCTCGCCGAAATCACGAACAACGCGACGACCTCCTACAAGGACAAGACCGCCACGCCCGGCACGACCTGCTACTACCGTCTCAAGGCCTACCAGGGTTCGGGCAAGAAGCGCACGACCACCTCGTATTCGGCAAAGCTCTCCATCTCCGTTCCCAAGAACCGCTGGGGCTGGCTGCAGCAACACTATCAGGACGACTCCTCGGTCAAGCAACTGATCTTCGTCAAGCACAAGAAGGGCGCCAAGGCGAAGGTGTTGCTGTACAAGAAGACGAAGCAGGGGACGTGGAAGAAGGCGCTGTCCTGCGCTGGAGCGGTCGGTCAAAACGGCATCGACAAGAAGAAGGAAGGCGACTGGCGCACCCCCACCGGGACGTATAACATCACCGGCGCCTTCGGCCTGCAGAAAAAGCCCAAGACCTCGCTCAAGTACACGAAGATCAACAAGTACCTCTACGCCTGCAACGATAAGAAGTACTACAACCAGATCATCGACATCCGCAAGCACCCGCACTCCTGCACCGGAGAGCACCTGAGCCTGTATCCGCGCTCGTATGCCTACGGGCTCTTCATCGACTACAACGCAAGCCACACCTACGGGAAGGGCTCGGCGATCTTCATGCACTGTTCCGGCTCGACGCCCTATACCTCCGGCTGCATCGCGGTCAGCAAGTCCAACATGCTCAAGATCATGAAGAAGCTGCAGAAGGGCGCCAAGATCTGCATCTACCCGAAGTAGGGGAGCGTACGGGCAGCACAGTATAATGGGGTGCAGAGCGATTCATCGCACGGGATGAGTGCGGAGCACAGGTCGAGAAAGGAAGCCTGCGACATGTCCGAACAAGACAAAAACGACGCCCTCTGGGGAGGACGCTTCCAAGACGCACCCGAGGAGTTCACGCAGGAATTCGGTGCGTCTTTGCCCGTCGACCAGCGCCTGTGGAGGTCCGACATCGCCGGCTCGATCGCACATGCCAAGATGCTGGCACGCCAGGACATCATCAGCGATGAGGATGCGGACGCCATCGTCGATGGCCTGAACCGCATCGCCGCAGATATCGAGTCGGGCGACTTCGACTTCGACATCGCCGACGAGGACATCCACATGGCCATCGAGCGCAGGCTCACCGAGATGATCGGGGAGGCCGGCGGCAGGCTGCACACCGGACGCAGCCGCAACGACCAGGTCGCCACCGACACCCGCCACTGCTGCAAGCAGCTCGCCGAGGGCCTGATGAGCCAGGTCAACGACCTGCGCGCCACCCTCATCGCCCTGGCCGAGCGCGAACTGGGCACCATCATGCCGGGCTATACCCACCTGCAGAAGGCCCAGCCGGTGCTCTTCAGCCATCACATCCTCGCCTACTATTGGATGTTCACGCGCGATTTCGGGCGTCTGCGCTTCGCCTATGCGGCCGCCGACGTCTTGCCGCTCGGCTCAGCCGCGCTTGCCGGCACGACCTATCCGCTCGATCGCGACTTGATCGCCGAAGAACTCGACTTCTCCTCGGTAAGCCCCAACAGCATGGATGCGGTGAGCGACCGCGACTTCGTCTGCGACCTGACCTACGCGGCATCTGTTGCCATGATGCATCTGTCGCGTCTGTGCGAGGAGCTCATCTTGTGGAGCAGCGACGAGTTCGGCTTCATCACCCTATCCGATGCCTACGCGACCGGCTCGTCCATCATGCCGCAGAAGAAGAACCCCGACTTCGCCGAGCTCATCCGCGGCAAGACGGGGCGTGTCTACGGCGATCTGATGGCGCTTCTGACGACGCTCAAGGCCCTGCCGCTCGCCTATGACAAGGACATGCAGGAGGACAAGGAAGGCCTCTTCGACGCGGTCGACACGCTTTCGTCCTCCTTGGCCGTCATGGGCGGCATGCTCCAGACCCTCACCGTCAACGCCGAGCGCATGGCCGAAGGCGCCAAAGGCGGGTTTATGGCGGCGACCGATCTGGCCGATTACCTCGTCGGACAGGGCATGGCCTTCCGTGAGGCGCATGCGATCATCGGCAAGCTGGTCTTGGACTGCGAACAGCGCGGCGTGACCCTGCAGGATCTGAGCGCTGAAGAACTCGCGGCCGTCGACGAACATCTCGACGAAGGAGCTCTGGCGGCACTCGACCTCGAGAAAATCGTCGCAGCGCGCACGACTGACGGCGGCACCGGAAACGAGGCCGTCACCGCACAATTGCGCACAGCGAAGGAGACCCTGCAGGACGACCAGTTGGGGATGCTGACGTGACGGACTGTCGTCCCGAACTGCTCGCCCCGGCGGGAAGTCGGGCGGCCTTCGAGGCCGCTCTCGGCGCCGGTGCCGATGCGATCTACCTCGGCCTCGATGGCTTCAACGCCCGGCGCGGCGCCGACAACTTCACCCTCGAAGATCTGTCTGCGGCCTGCCGCGATGCGCACCTGCGCGGACGGCGGGTCTATCTGACCGCCAACACGCTCGTCTTCCCCGGCGAGATGGATGAGGCGTTTTCGCTGGTCGAGTCCGCGGCCGAGGCGGGAATCGACGCCGTCATCGTCCAGGACGTCGGCCTCATCTCCGTCATCGCCCGGCACCTGCCCGAGCTGCGCATCCACGCCTCCACGCAGATGAACATCCGCGACGCCGCCGGCCTGCGCCTCGCCCGCCAGCTCGGCGCCTGCCGGGTCACCCTGGCACGCGAGTTGTCGCTGAAGCAGATCGCCGCGCTTGCCGACGAGGGCGTGGAACTCGAATGCTTCGTGCACGGCGCACTCTGTGTCTGTCAAAGCGGGCAGTGCCTCTTCTCCTCGATGGTCGGCGGTCGCAGCGCCAACCGTGGTCTGTGCGCCCAGCCCTGCCGGCTGCCCTACGAGATGCGCGATGCGCGCGGCAAGCGTATCGCCACCGATGGTGACTACCTCCTAAGCCCCCGCGACCTCTGCACCCTCGAGGTCCTGCCGCAGCTCGTCGGCACCGGCGTCTCCTCCCTCAAGATCGAAGGGCGGATGAAGTCTCCCGATTACGTCTCGACGGTCGTGGGGGTCTACCGCTCCGCGCTCGACCGCGCCCTTGCCGCACCGGATGCTTACGAGGTCGATCCCGACGAACTGCGCTCGCTCGAAGAGGCTTTCAGCCGGGGGTTTTCGACCGGATACCTGCAGGAACACGACGGCGACGAACTGATGGGTTATACGCGTCCGAACAACCGCGGCACGCTCATCGGCCGGGTCAGCGGCTTTTCGGGCGGACTGGTGCAGGTCAAGACCAACACGCCGCTGGCCGTCGGCGACCTGCTCGAATTTTGGACCTCGGGAAACCGGGTCACCCACACGGTCACACAGGCCGACGACATCGCCGCCACGACGGTCGGCCTCGTGGTCGACGGCAAAGTCGCCATCTCCGACCGCGTCTTCCGGGTCCGCTCCGCTGACGTAGGCGATGCGGTGCGGGAGCGCACCGAGCGCGGTCTGCAGATCCCGCTCGACTTCAGCGTCCGCATGCTCGAAGGAAACCCGCTCGAGATCGGGGTCGTCGATGAGCGCGGCATCGAGGCTTCCGTGCAAGGGGATGTCGTCGAGGTGGCACGCACCAAGGCGGTGAGCGAGGCCGAGGTCATCGAGCATGTGGGGCGTCTCGGCAACACCCCGTATACGGCCCGTACGTTCACCGTCGAGCTCTCCGACGGTGTCGGCATCGCCTTCTCGCAGCTGCATCGCTTGCGCAGCGAGGTCCTGCAGGCCTACGAGGCGGCCGCCTTGGACGCCTACGAGCGCGAACGCAGGCGGCAGACGCCCACCCACGGGCGTGTCCGCTACGAGAAAAGCGGGCCCGCCGACTGCGGCTCGACCTTCGACACCGCCATCAACTGGTATGATACGTCCATCGCCACAACGCTTGCGGATTTCGCGCCGGGCGTGCAGATCGGACCGTGTCTGTACGCGACCAACGCAGAGGCCCTGCAGACCTGGGCGGAGCTGGGCGCCGACTTCGCCTGGCTCTCTCCCGAGCTCACGCTCGACCAGATCCAGGACCTGGCGGCAACGTCCCCGCTGCCGCTCGGCATCATCGTCGGCGGACGCACGGAGCTGATGGTGAGCGACCACTGCTTTTTGCGGGCGCAGGGTCCCTGCGACCACGACTGCGTCCACTGTACGCGCCGCTCGAAGCCGACCGTCCTCAAGGACCGCAAGGGCTACGAGTTCCCGGTCGCCACCGATCAGACGGGGCGGGGGCATCTCTACAATGCGGTGCCGCTCGATACCGTCCATGCCGTCGGCGACCTCAAGCGTGCGGGCGTCGTCGGCTTCGCCGTCGATACGACCCTGATGGGAGACGGCGAGGCGAAAGAGGAACTTGACCGTCTGCGTTCGGCGCTGAAGGGAAAGCCGGTCACCAAGAAGGACGGTGCGACGACCGGCCACCTGTTCAGGAAAGTGGACTAAGGAGAACCAAACGTGATTTCCGTCGACGAACAACTGCACATCATCACCTCGGGCACGGTCGACCTCATCCCTGTCGACGAGATGAAGAAGAAGTTGGAGCGCGACAAGCCGCTCACCGTGAAGCTCGGGGTGGACCCGACCAGTCCCGACCTGCACATCGGGCATGCGGTCCCCCTGCGCAAGCTGCGGCAGTTCCAGGACCTCGGCCACGAGGTCGTCCTCATCATCGGCGACGGCACCGCGCTCATCGGCGACCCCTCGGGGCGCAACAGCACGCGTCCGCAGCTCACCGAAGAACAGATCGAGCAAAACGCGCAGACCTACGTCTCACAGGCGATGAAGATACTCGATCCCGACCACACGACCATCCGCCACAACAGCGAGTGGATCTTCGATCTGGATTTGGCCGAACTGCTCAAGCTGCTCTCGAACTTCACGGTCGCCCGCATCCTCGAGCGCGACGATTTCTCCAACCGCTACCATGCGCAGACCCCCATCGCCTTACACGAGTTCTTGTACCCGGTCATGCAGGCCTACGATTCCGTCGTCATCGAGGCCGACGTCGAGATCGGCGGCTCCGACCAGCTCTTCAACCTGCTCGCCGGCCGCGAGCTGATGGAGAAGCTCGGGATGGAGCCGCAGTGCTGCCTCACCCTGCCGCTGCTCGAGGGCACCGACGGGGTCAGGAAGATGTCGAAGAGCTACGGCAACTACATCGGGCTCACCGACGAGCCGGCCGACATGTTCGGCAAGGTGATGAGCATCTCCGACGAGATGATGCCGCGCTACTTCCGTCTGGCGACCGCGCTTCCGGTTGCAGAGATCGACGATGTGGAGGCCGGGCTTGCCGACGGCAGCTTGGATCCCAATCAGACCAAACGCCGCCTGGGACGCGAGATCGTTGCCGCCTACTACGACGCCGATGCGGCCGCGGCCGCCGAGGCCGCCTTCGACCGCCAGTTCAAGGAGCACGAGGCCCCCGCAGACATCGAGGAGTTCTCGGTCGATCTGAGCGAGGATGCGGATGCCGGCGGGGTCTACCTGCCCAAGGTGCTTGTCGCCTGCAAGCTCGTCTCCTCAAACGGGGAAGGCCGCCGCATGATCGACGGCGGCGGCGTCAAGATCGACGGAAAGCCGCTGGAACCTGAGACCTACCACGTCGCGGCAGCGGACCTGCAGGGGGCCGTCCTCCAGGTCGGCAAGCGCAAGTGGGCGCGCCTTATCTAGCGCGCGGCCGCGAACCTCACCGCACGCGCGGAGATTTACGCTACCATATACGCTTGTCGTCTCGGGGTGTGGCGCAGCCCGGTAGCGCGCCTGCTTTGGGAGCAGGATGTCGCAGGTTCAAATCCTGTCACCCCGACCATCGAATGCTACGCGGATCTGTCATCTGTTAGGCGCAGGTGCCAGGTCCGTTTTTTATTGTGGTGATTTCTCAGGCGGCCCCGTCGAGGCGCTCGGTCCCCCGATCGAAGGCTAAAAGCCGGCGGTAGCGTTCGTTTTGTTCCTCGAGGGTCTGCGGCGTCCCCTCGATTGCGACATGTCCGTCCTCGATGAAGACCACCCGGTCCATCTGTTCGACCCCCTGCAGGTGGTGCGTCACCATGATGATGGTCCGCCCCGCAAGTGTCTCGAAGAACGTCTGCAACAGCGCCGCTTCCGTCGCCGGGTCCAACCCGACGGTCGGCTCGTCGAGTATGACGACGGGGGTGTCCTGCAGCAGCACCCGCGCCAGGGCGATACGCCGCCGTTCACCGCCCGAAAAGCGCAGCCCCGCATCGCCGATCTGCGTGTCGAGTTGTTCGGGGAGCGAGGCGATCAGATCGTGCAGACCGACCTTGTCCACGACCTCCCAGACCTCTTCGTCGGAAGCCTCGGGCTTGGCCAAGGCGATGTTGTCGAAAAGCGTCGTGTTGAAGAGGTGGGTTTCCTGGCCGATGACGGAGATGTATCGGGCAATCCCGTCGCCGAAGGTGTCCGTCGGGACCGAACCGAGCGTGACCGTTCCTTTCTGCGGAGTGAGGTCGCCGCGTATCAGCGAGACGAGCGTGGATTTGCCCGCACCGCTCCTGCCGAGTACCGCCAGCTTCTCGCCGGGCTCGATCTGCAGCGACAGGCCGCCCAGGACGGGACGGTCGTCTTCGGCGTAGGCAAACGAGACGTCGTCGACGTCGATGGCCGTGCCGTCGGGCCGCACCGTTGCCTGCTCGTCCTCCGCCGCGTCATCTTCGCCCTCATCGGTCGGTAGCTCGTTTAAGCGCCTCGCGGTGTCGGTGTGGGCGCTCGCCTCCTCGACTGCCGCCGACACCGGGGAGAAGGCCTCGATGAGCGGGAAGAAGGCGAGGATGAAGGCGGCGATCCAGTTGACGGCCGATGCCGGGGAGGTGGCGGCCTCCCCGCCGAATGCGACGGCCGTCCAGATGAGGAGCGCAAGCACCATGGCGGCGAAGAGGACCTGCAGGATGATGCCGCGCCAGCGTGCGAAGCTTCCCAGTTTGCGTTCGGAGGCATAGATCTCATTCTGCATCTCGCTGTGATGGGCGACGTATTCGCTGCCACGCTGTGCGCAGACCCAGTCGTTGACGCCGAGCACGTCGTCGGTGAGCTCGGTGTACAGGTCGTCCCTCATGGCCTTGACCCGCATCCGTCGCGCCCCGTCGACCAGGATCGAGATGAGCGGGATGAGCACGACGATGATGGCCAAAAGCAGCAGCCAGATGCCCGCGAGGGGAAGCGAGAGGATGCCGAGCGCGACGAGTACGATGAGCGCGAGCACCCAGGCGATGACGGTGGGAAAGATCGTGCGTAAAAAGAGGTTCTGGATGTGCCCGATGTCTTCGGCAAGCAGGGCGAGGACATCCCCGCTGCGGTAGGCGTGGTGCAAAGGCGTGGTGCTCCTGTCGATCGCACGGTAGAGCTTCAGGCGCAGCTTCGAGGTCACACGCAGGATCCAGTCGTGGCTGAAGAGCCGTTCGAAGTAGCGGGTGACGGGGTCCCCGATGCCGAAGATCTGCACCAGGCCGATGGCGACGCGCAGCGCCATGATGGAGATCGGCATGGCCGCAGCCGCGCTGATCAGGTATCCCGAGGTGAACATCATCCCGACCGAGCAGATGAAGCCGAGCAGGCCGAGGCCGAGGGCGATGAGCAGGGGAACGCGGAACGTCCTGAAAAAGGGCAGGATCCAATGGTCGTGTCTCCAGGTCGAGAAGATGCCGTCTGTGTCCGTACTCACAGCGCACCTCCCATCTGCGAGACCAGATGCTTGAAGACCTGGGAGGACCTCCGCAGTTCGGCCGGGGTTCCGACCTCTGCGATGCGCCCCTTGTCCATGACGAGGATCAGGTCCATGTCGTCGACCCAGTGCAGACGGTGGGTAGCGAAGAGGACGAGGCGGCCCTCCATCAGCGGTAGCATGCGTTCCTTGAGCTCGAGCTCGGTTTCGATGTCCAGGTGGGCGGTCGGCTCGTCGAAGAGCAGGACGCGCCGGTTGTCGTCGAGGAACGCGCGCGCCAGGGCGATACGCTGGGCCTGCCCGCCGCTGAGCGTGCGCCCTCCCTCGCCGATGACGGTATCCAAGCCCTCGTCGAGCCCGGCTATGAGTTCGCCGAGACCGACGACCTCTGCCGCTTCTGCAATCGCATCGTCGTCTGCCTCCGGCGTGTAAAAACGGATGTTGTCACGCAGGCTTGCGTGGAAGATGTAAGGGTTTTGGGGGATCTCGAGGATCTGCCGCTGCCAGTCGGGGCGGTGGAGCGTGTCGAGCTCGAGTGGCTCGGCCTCGCCGCTGTCGATATCGATCGTGCCGGAGGTAGGGGAGTAGAAGCCGGCGAGCAAGTTGATGAGCGTCGATTTGCCCGCCCCGCTCATGCCGATGATGCCGATCTTCTGCAAGCCGGAAATCTCGATGTCGAGATCTTGCAGGGTCGGTGTGGCCTCGTAGGAGAAGACGACGTCTTGCAGGCGAAGCGAGGAGTCCTCATCCCAAAGCGGGATCTTTCGTTCCTGCTCGTTGGAGCTGTCTTCCGGGGCGGCCGTGGCGGAGGAGGTCTTTGCGTCCTTTCCATCCGTATCGCCGATGATCTGCATGATGGAGCTGAGCGCGTTGCCTCCATCGAGGGTGGCATGGAAGTCGCTGGCGAAGTCCCGTATGGGCTGGAAGTATTCGGGGATGAGCATCAGGATAAAGAGGGCCGGCCACAGCTCGACGCTGCCGTCGACGAGACGGAAGCCCAAAAGTATCGCGCAGGCTGCCAGTGCGAATATCAAAAACAGGTTCATGACGGCGCTGTTGAGCTGCGCGACACGCAGGGTCCTCATCGTGGCCTCGCGGAAGCGCTCGCTCGCGTCGTAGATGCGCGAGCCCTGCTCTTTGTTCCGCCCGCAGAAGCGCAGGGCGTCGAGTCCGCGCACCGAATCGATGAAATGGTTGGCGAGAAGCTGGAAAATCGAGTATTCCCTGTTCGACACATCGCGTGTATAGCCGCCGAGGATGCTCATGAACACGCCGATGAAGGGCAGAACGATCAGGCAGACGAGGCCGCAGACCCAATCGAAAGCGAAGAGAAACACCAGCATCACGATCGTACTGATGACGAGCTCGACGGGTTTGGGCAGGATGAGCCGTAGGTAGGTCTGGACCTGCTCGACGCCTTCGAGGGCGGTGTTCGTCAGGCTGGCGACGCCCTCCTTCTGCACGAGCGAGTTGCCCTGCTCGAAGAGCTTTTGCAGAAGGGAGCTGCGCATCTCCTCACAGCGGTTCTGTGCGTAGGTCTCGAGGATCTTGTCCTGGATGAACGCGATGATCTGTCGTGCGATGAAACAGGCGAGAAAACAGACGATCCAAATAATCTGGTCTACCAACGCTTCGCCGTGCCACAGGTCGACGAGGACTGTGGTGAGACCCCAGGCCTGCCCGATGACAAGCGCGACCCGCACCAAGGACAGAACAGCGAGCAGCGCCATCGTTGCGCCGGCTTTCGGGAGGGTGAAGAGGGTCCTGTCGAACACGCGTCGCTCCTTCTTGGGGATCGTCCAGGATGTGGGGCGGTTTGCTTACGCCGCAGGTGTACAGGGCATTTTGCGCGTGCGGTCATCATAGGGCAAGGGGGTCATGCGTGCAAAGGGGGTACGGGAAAGTGTACGAGGGCATAAAAAACGGGCCTGCATACGCAGGCCCGTTTTTGCCCTGACACTTCGGAAGTGCAGGAGAAGATCAGGTCTAGCCCTGGGCCCAAGGCGGTTTGCCTTGGGGGCCGCC
>JAJQAN010000032.1:0-1220 GCA_021203765.1 Coriobacteriaceae bacterium
CGCGTCTTCTCGATTTCCTGCGACATCAGCTGGCACGCTTTCTCGGTCTCCGCGAGTTTGAGCATATCCGGAAAGATCTCCGCCAGCGAGTAAACGGCGCCGTCCAAGTCACTGGATGTATAGGCGAATCCGTAAGAATAGATGTCATTCTCGTCAGCCGTCTGCGTCTTGTATTCCATTACCGGGATGTCCACGCTCATGACATTCTTTGACTCCACTTCGAGCCAGATGGACTGCTTTGGCGCCATCAGAGCCGTGTTGAGTCCCTGCTCGGACATGCCGGACTTCGCGATGACAAAGTTCTGATTGGCGGCACGGATCCCCTCTTCCACATGAAGACGGAGTTCCATGTTTTCCCGCACGAGATCGAGGAACTGACGCATCAGCTCGTCTCGTTTGTCTTTTAAGAGTTTGTGTCCGCGCACCGCGGTGGCCAGCTTTTTCTTTAAGCGGGTCAACTCCATACGGGTCGGATTTACATGCGTATCAGCCAAGGCTTACTCCTTCTTATCGTAGTACTCGTCTAAGAGCTCGTCATCAATCCTCTTCAACTCACTGCGCGGCAGGATCCGCAGCAGATCCCAGCCGATATCGAGCGTCTCCTCGATGTCGCGGTTCGTATTGTAACCCTGAGACACATACTGTTGCTCAAAGGCATCGGCAAACTTCGCGTAAATCAGGTCCATGTCGGAGAGGGCTGCCTCACCGAGGATAACCATCAGCTCCTGCGCCTCTTTGCCGCGGGCATAGGCCGCGAACAACTGGTTCATCGTGTTGGAATGGTCAGCACGGGTCTTGCCCTCACCGATTCCCTTATCTTTCAGACGGGACAGGGACGGGAGCACGTCGATCGGCGGCTGTATGCCCTGCCGAAAGAGTTCCCTGCTTAAGATGATCTGTCCCTCGGTGATGTATCCGGTCAGGTCAGGGATCGGATGGGTTTTGTCGTCCTCCGGCATCGTTAAGATCGGGATCATCGTAATGCTTCCGATCTTGCCGTGCTGACGGCCGGCGCGTTCATACATCTGCGCGAGGTCGGTGTACATATAACCGGGATAGCCGCGGCGCCCCGGAACCTCTTTTCGCGCGGCGGACACTTCACGCAGCGCGTCCGCGTAGTTCGTGATGTCGGTCAGGATGACCAACACGTGCATATCTTTCTCAAAGGCAAGGTACTCCGCGGCGGTCAGCGCCATACGCGGAGTCGAGATCCGCTCTAC
>JAJQAN010000032.1:1320-3373 GCA_021203765.1 Coriobacteriaceae bacterium
CCGAGGAAACGCACTTTGCTGTCGGAGAGGTTGATGCCGGTGGAGCTCTCAAACAGCTGCACCATGGCGTTGCCGCCATCGATCTCCAATACCTTGCATCGACGGGTCTCGCCATCGGCCAGTTCGATCTCTCCCAGTTCGTCGTAGCTGACATCTTCCACACCCTCGACGAGCATCAAAGGTCCCGCTACTTCCTGTATCGTACGATATTCTTTCGGCATTACAGGTCCTCCTTTCCGCGCAGCGATGCGATCTCTTCGATCAGCTCTTTGCCGACCTTTTCATATTCCTCATCCACCGCATCTTCCAGCGTGTATTTAAAACGTCCGATCTGCTCGCGGACCGCCAGATTGATAAGGTCATTGACCTGCATCCCATTTTCCAAGGCCACTCTGGACTCGTTATAGTACGCGAGGACCAGCCGCATCATGAGCAGCTGTTTGTGAAGCGACGTGTAGGTGTCGATATCATCGAACGAGTTCTGATGCAGGAAGTCCTCACGGATGGACCGCGCGGCTTCCATCTTCAACCGGTCGCCCGGAGAAAGCGCGTCCATACCGACCATCTGCACGATCTCGTCCAACTCCGCCTCGTCGGTCAAAAGGCTCATCATCTCCTGCCGGTTGCTGATCCAGTCGCTTGCCACGTTGTCATCAAACCACTCGCCGATATCATCCAGATACAGGGAATAGCTCGTCAGCCAGTTGATCGCCGGGAAGTGACGCCGGTAGGCCAGATCGGAATCCAACCCCCAGTATACTTTCACGATCCGCAGCGTTGCCTGCGAGACCGGTTCGGAGATATCACCGCCGGGCGGGGATACGGCACCGATCACGGAGAGGGCGCCCTCACGACCATCCTTTCCGAGGGAGATCACATCGCCGGCCCGCTCATAGAACTGTGCCAGACGGCTTCCCAGATATGCCGGGTACCCTTCCTCACCGGGCATCTCCTCCAGACGTCCGGACATCTCACGCAGCGCCTCCGCCCAACGGGACGTGGAGTCTGCCATCAGGGCGACCGAATAGCCCATGTCGCGGAAGTACTCCGCGATCGTGATGCCGGTGTAGATGGAGGCCTCACGGGCCGCCACCGGCATATCCGATGTATTCGCGATCAGGACGGTTCGTTCCATCAGGGATTTCCCCGTCTTCGGATCTACCAGTTCCGGGAATTCGTTCAGCACGTCCGTCATCTCGTTTCCACGCTCGCCGCAGCCGATGTAGACGATGATATCCGCCTCGGCCCATTTCGCGAGCTGATGCTGGATGACGGTCTTGCCGCTCCCGAACGGTCCGGGTACGGCGGCAACGCCTCCCCGCGCAATCGGGAAAAAGGTATCGATGACACGCTGGCCTGTGACCAGCGGCATCGAAGGCGCCAGCTTCTGTTTATAAGGACGTCCCTCACGCACCGGCCAGCGCTGCAGCAGCGCAATCTCTTCCTCGCCGTCCGCGGTGTCGATCGTCGCGATGATCTCCTCTACGGTAAATTCACCGGACTTGATATCCTTTATGGTTCCGTTGATTCCGTAAGGAACCATGATCCGCTGCTCCACGATATCGGTCTCCTGCACGGTCCCGATGATATCGCCTTCCTCCACCTCGTCTCCGGCAGACACCGTCGGCACGAAGTTCCACTTCTTGTCCCTCTTTAAGGACGGCACCTCAACACCGCGCTGGAGGTTGTTTCCGGTGATACCCATAATGTCATCCAGAGGCCTCTGGATGCCGTCGTAGATACTGGAGATCAGTCCCGGCCCCAATTCTACGGAAAGCGGCACATCCATGGACTCCACCGGTCCGCCCGGTCCGAGTCCGGAAGTCTCTTCATATACCTGAATGGAAGCCTCATCTCCGTGCATCTCGATGATCTCTCCAATCAGTCGCTGTTCCGAGACACGAACCACGTCGTACATATTCGCGTCCCGCATCCCGCTGGCAATGACCAACGGTCCGGCTACTTTTTTAATCGTCCCTGTGCTCATGAAATGTTTTTCACCCCTCTATTCGCCAAAGATAATGTCGGAGCCAACGGCCTTTTCCACGGAAAG
>JAJQAN010000021.1:0-6904 GCA_021203765.1 Coriobacteriaceae bacterium
TGGCGAGATTGATGCTCAGGTCATCATCGAAGCAGACCTTTGTGCCGTCCACCTCATAGGGAATTTTCTCCCCGCCGTTCTTGTCAATTACGATCATTTCATGTACCCTCCCAGCACAGTGTAGTTGATGGTCGCAGACTTCGCGGAGCCGGTGTAGGCCAGCTTAAACCCGTTCGTCAGACGATCTGTTACGGTGATTTCACCAAGGTTCCCGTCCACGGATTCCGCTTCGCAGATCACGGTATAGTCCTCGCTCTCCATCGCTTCATCCAGCGAGACAGACTTGGCAGAATCATTGAATGGATATTGCTGCGCATTGGTCAGCGTGATCGTGCCGTGCTGCACCGTCCAGGCGTTCTGGCGAAGGCCATTCAGGAGCAGGGCTGCCGCGATGTGCGCATCCATTATCCCGTCTTCCATGTGGTTGAAATTCTCCTGATTCTGCGCAGTGCCCTGCTGCAAAACCTCACCGGCCGGGGTGATCGTGTAGGTGGAATCGTGATTGTCGTCGATGTAATAGGCGTTGGAAGGGTTCGTCACATGGTCCTTCCATGCCGTAGGCTCGTATGCCATGTTTTATGCCTCCTCTTCCTTGATGGTGAAGTCGAACCAGTACAGGACACCGGTCTGTCCTGTATTGACCGTAATGCTGCAGCTCTGCGATGCCCACAGTTCGGCATTGTTGTTGTAGAGCTCCACTTTCGTGATCGTGATGGGCGTTGTATCCGCCGTGATCACTAGCTGCGCCCGGACCGTGCCGTCTGACAAGATCGAAACGTCGGACAGCTCCGCCCGGGTGTACGTCGAGCCGACCTGATAGCGGCCGTAGGCCAGTCTGCGCTTGATGTAGTTTTTCAAGTCAGTAAAGGCTGCTGTGGCGAGCACGTCAATTCCTCCTTTCAGATCAGACTTCCGGGTTCAGACCCGCACATTCTGGTGTTGTACGAAATGCCTCCGCCCGTATCCTCCGCCAGCATGGAACCCTGATATGCCTTGTCAGGGACCAGACCTGCACGCAGCGTCCCGGTTGCAGGGGTGGCATACGCGACTATGCCGCCGTCCGTCTCCACGATAATGCCGTCTGTTCCGTGTCCGCCCTGCGTTGATCTGGACGGGAACATACCGCAGTACGGGGCTGCATACACTATCCAGCCGCACTTACAGCCGATCAGGATGGTGATGGGACAATGGTAGGTAATCGTGCCGTCCCAATGTGATCGCAGGGATTTGTAGAAGTTGATTGCCCAGACCAGATCGTCATTTGTGACGTTGAATGTCGTCTCCTCGGACGGGTCTAGAACCACTCTGAACCAGTACGGTTCTCCGCCATACTCGAACCATTCCTCCACCCGGCTGTTCGGCCAGATTGCGGTCACGGCAGCCTGAACGGCCGCTTTTGTCCCCAGCGTCCGATGCACATAGAAGCTGGTCTTGATCAGTCTGCGCTTGACTTCCAGCGAGTAGTTGTAGTCATACCAGTCGACTTTGAAGTCATAGGCCAGAATGTCCAGCAGGTCCTCCGGCAGCTCATCAATCGCGGGATAGATCAGGACCTTCGCAATCTCCGCCGGACGTTCCGCCAGAACCTTTGCCACGGCTGCGGCCAGAGCATTGACCGATTCACTTCTGGTCAGGCCGGAGGGGAATATGCTGAGCAGATTCTCTTTCGTGATTCCGTTCGGATTGTCACTCATACTCATACCCTCCGTTGATCAGCGTGATGTTGTTCACATGGGCAACCTGAGGCACGGTTTCGTTGCTGCCGTCGTTCAGCTCCGTGAACTCCGGCGACCTCACTTCTACACGCTTGCAGCCTGTGGACTGCGCAATCCGAATCAGTTCAGACGGGTTAATGTCCCTGCCCAGAACCTCCGACTGCCAGGACGTGTATTCCTCGATCGCGGCCTGCATCGCGTCTTCCACGTCTGATGCGGACATCTCGCCGTCCCTGTTGATGTAGTACGTCATGTCGATGTCATACTGCACCACGTCCGGGTCTTCCACCGTGACATAATCCGTCAGGGGGCGGACCGTGTCGGCGTTGCACGCCTCGAGCACGGCGGCCTTGACTTCCTCTCCGGCGATAGACCCGTCCGCCATCAGGACGTAGATCGCCACCCAGCCGGGCGTGGGCGACACGGGCAGCACGTCGCCGATCTCGGTCGATACGGCCTTGGCGTGGTAGGCATAGGCCCCGACCGGACCGGCCACGGAGTAGGCATCCTGGCTCGCACGGAGCAGATCGTAGAACTCGTCATCGTCCGGCACGTCCGAACCGCTGCCGGATTCCGTGATGTTTTCGCAGCTCGCGTAGTAGTCGAACACATCCACGATGGTGTTAATCTGGCCTATGGCGTATCCGTTGCCCTCCGTCCCGGCGGTCTGACACGTCGCATGGACTTCGGCTGTCGATGCGCCGATCTCCACGTAAACGTCCTCGTCTGTCGCCCAATAGAGCGTGTTGTTGCTGTCCGTCACCCGCGTTCCCTGCGGAATCAGGATCGCGGATTCCTGCGGTTCGGAGATCGTGAAGCGCATCGTCACCGTGGCCGGGGATGCCTCCGGCCGCTCTTGGAGATAGTACAGCTCCGCCAGCGCGTCCAGATTCTCACCCTCTGCCCGGGAGGGCAGGTTCTGGTTGCCTGTGTAGTTGGTCAATTCTCGCTCCTGTATGATGATCGCTGCGCACCACGAGATAAACAGCCGTTCCGGACTTCCGGGTTTAACCGTCACTCCGGTCAGCGATTCATATTCGGCAATCATCTCCGCCACCAGTTCGTCAGCGTCCGTGCTGACAAACTGATAATCATCTTCACGAGCCAATGATACTCACCTCCACAGTTGGTATCAGCACGCCCGGATTGTCCGGGTCTACCGACACCGTTACGCTTTCTACTTCTACCCGCGGTTCGAACTCCTCTATGGCCTCCTTCGCGGCTGCGCATACAAGGGGCTTCGCCGCCAGCAGCGGACGGTCAATCGCGGTCATGTCAATGCCGAAGTTCCGGTACATCGGCACCGTTCCCTTCGGCGTGGCCAGAATCAGCGCGATGTTCTGGAGGATGGACTGCACTTCATCGACGGTTTCCGTCTCATTCAGGAACAGGTCCTCCACGTCCGTTGCTTTCACTCGATAGCTCATAGCATCACCTCACGATTTCAAATATTCCTGCAACGTGATGGACACCGTGGCCACCGTGATGTCTCCCGATTTGTCAAAATGGGAGGCGGTCAGCGAATGGCTTAACAGGTTCCATCTATACTGCCCATAGGTTGTGTCACCAATCACGAGCGAAAGGACCGTGCCGTTCCGCTCGTATTTTTGCAGCGTCTTCAGATCGCTGGAAGGCGTCACGCCCAGATAGGCATTCAGGATGATGTCAAAGGTGATCTGCTCCGGGTCTACACCGACGAACTCTGTCAGCGCGGACGAAACGTGCCGCTGGTGCGTGGAATACTGCGCTGACCCGGAATAGACAAAGTTCGTAAACGTGCGCACCGTGCTGTCAGACACGGTAAACACGATGTCTCCAAGGCTCCCGATCTGCATTTATATCCCTCCCAGTATGAACCCGTCCGCGTTCCATATCGGCAGATAAAGCACCAGCACAATGTCGTTCACGCTCGGCATCCAGTATCCGAGCGTGGCCGTGTGCGTGTGCGTCTCTCCCGTGCTGGGAGACGTGACGGAGCTGACCGTTATGCTTGCGCCGCGATGCTGTACAACCGGCAGCCAGCCGGATGTCATATTCACGTCCTGAAATTTCACTCGCGCCTGTCGGCTGGAGGTATCCGTGTCTGTTACGGTCCCGATTCGCACCAGACCTTCCAGAACACTGTTGCTGTCCGCCATGTCAATATCCCTCCAATACCTTCCGCAGTGTGAGTTGTGTCTGATACCCGCTGTGGGAGATAGTGTGCTTCGCGGATTTGACGATGTACTTGCCATTCCACAGACCGAACTTCTTCAGCTGCACCGTCACTCCTGCCACCAGCGTTGTGTCTCCCGGCAGCGTGAATGTTGCGGTGTTTTCGTATTTGTTGTAGAGCCGGAGCATCTTCGCAGCCAGTTCCTTCGCCTCGCTCGTGCTGGACACTTTCGCGGTGATCTCCAGCTGCTGATTGGTCTCCGATTCCGCGTCATAGTCCGACAAATAGGCCGTGGCGGAAATGCACTTTCCGGAGCTGGTCGTGTAGCTGACCCGGCAGGAATTGTATTCCACATCGGCCTGCCCGTTCTTTAGGCTGTAACTGATGTAGGTCCCGTCTCCCTTGTTGATTGTCCGGACGGCCGATTTGCCTTCATACGTTGCCTGGTCAAATATCACGATGGTGTTATTCGTCGCCTTTAGGCTCAGGCCCGCGTTGTGGCAGAGTGTGGATAAAAAGTCGATGTCGCTCTGCCGGTACTGCTCCACCCGGGAATAGTACGGATTGTTTGACGCTTCGTAGGATGACTTCATGCCGTTGTTGGCCGCCATTTCTGACGCGATGGACTTCAGGTAATAGGCCTCCCACGCCTTCGTCTCCTTGGTCTGCCTGATCTTGGAGCTGAACGGGAGGGAGGTTGCCTTGATCGTCAGCTCCGAAGGAGGCCCTGTCTCCGTTACGGAATCCAGTTCGAACTCCCCGGTGCTTAAAGACAAGTCACTGTCCTCCCAGTATTTCTGCGTGATCTTCGCCTTGATCTTAAATCCGGTCTTGGAAAGATCGACACCCGTGGACGCGTCAGAACTCGATGCGTTCAGAGGTTCGATCTCGTCCGAATCAACCCAGCCATAAACCTTCGTCTGGCTGTCCGTGTGAATCACATGGTAGGGATGTTTCGCACCGTTCTTGATGATCGTTAGCTTGGCAGGGCCGGCCTTCAGGCCCGTGCTTGCCGCCTTGCTGGCGTCACTGCTCACATAGTGCTTTCCGCCTTTGAACTGCACGGTGTCGCCGACGCTGTAACCGGACCCGCTGCTGCTCCCGGAGGAGCTGCCGCTGGATGATGCCAGCGTCTGAATTCCCGCATCCTGCGCCGTGCCTGTCGGCTTTGCAGACAGGCTCGTGGTCTTGGTGGAGCTGCTCGAACCGGAGGAGCTTTTCACCTCGATGGAGCTTGCGTCGACCCAGCCGTAGACCCGGGACTGACTGTCGGTGTGGATGACGTGGTACGGATGCTTTGCGCCCTCTTTGATGATAGTTAGCTTCGCCGGACCGGCTTTCAATCCGGTGCTGGCAGCCTTGCTCGCATCGCTGCTGACGTAATGCTTTCCGCCTAGGAATTGTACCGTGTCACCGACCTTCGGCGTGGCACTCGTTGTAGACGCCGTGGCCGTGTCCGATGACACCGTCGTGGCGGCTTCAATCATGTCGTTCAGCCATTGTGTCAGCCACGTTCCCTCACGGTCCTGAAGTTTAATTTGCAGATCGTCCGCAGCGTCCTCCTCGTTGTCCGTGTAGGTCAGTTGGAGCAGGTAGGGCATGATGTCGTCCGTGATGTCCGCGCCGGAAAAGGTGATCTTCAGCTTTGTCCTTCTTGCGTAATCACTCATCTTCCTCGTTCGCCTCCTGTTTCCACGGGGGCAGCGTGCTCACCGTTTCCTCCTCGACCTCCGGGACGTTCAGCACGATTCCCGCAGGGAAGATGAAGATGTCGGAATAGTGCTGATTGGCGTTCAGAAGATAGCCGACGTAGGAGCAGCTGCCGTAGACTTTGTAGGCAATGGCGTCCCAGGTATCTCCCTGCATAGTCGTGTAGGTGCTCATGCGTAGGCCCCCCTCGTCATGTCCTCGTCATACTCCTCGATGACCGCCAGCACTCTCTGGGCGAACTCGTCTCCGTATCCCTGCAATTCCTGTACAGTCTCCTTCGATGCGTCCCCGCTGATGTTGATCGTCACCGCCACGCTGCGGTTCGTCTCATAGGAATTGTTGTTCACGATAGCGTTCTCCGCCACCGGCTGATTCGTTCCCGTTCCCTCCGCGTCGGCCAGTATCGCAGCCAGCTGCGGAAGGATTGCCGCGATCTCGGTTCCGCCGGAATAGGCTGTGATGTCGTTCTGCGCAGCCAGTGCCAGAAGCTGCTTGGTCTCATCGTTCGGAATGACCTGCTCGCCGCCGCTGAAGTAGACCAGCTCCGGCCCTTCTTCACCAACCACTGCCAGACCTTTTGCCGCGTCGTCCGTACCTCTGGCATAATAGATTGTCTTCAGAGTTACGCCGCTGGCGTCGGTGGACATACTCACTCTGAAGTTCTTCGCGATAGAATCCAGTGCGGCATTGGCAGATGATGCGACCGCCTGATATGCTGCACCTACCAGCGGTTCCATTTCACCCGCTGCGTCGATGTAGGCGTTCAGCGTGTCCTGACACGCCTGCGCCGCCTCGTCACTCAGGTTCATGGCGTCGATGTCTTCCGCTACCTGATCTACAAGCTGCTGCATCTGGTCGGTGTAGTCCGTCACCATTTGCGCAATGCTGTCGGAGACGGTGACCTGTTCTTCTTGGAGAGCCTGATAGTTCTCCACCATCTTCATGAGTTCATCATCCGACGCATCGGCCATACCGGCTATGGCATTTACACTTTCCTCGGACCCGTCGGCGAAACTGGCGATAACGTCACTCAGGCCTTCAATGTCGTCCGCTCGGTCATTCAACTTTTTCAGATTCGCGTTGTAGTCCTGCCAATATCCGATTTGACCTTCCATGTTTTTGTTGATCGTTTCGGCACTGACCTCGACAACATCCGCAGCTTTGTCCCACAGATCATATTGTCCACTCACGCTCTGATAGGCGGCATCATAGGCGTTCTGGTAGGCTTCTGTCAGCGCGTCTATCTGGCCGATGACATCTTCAACGTAGACCGAGAAATCATCCACCTGCGCGTTCAGGGCTTCCTGCTGTGCGGCGGCTTCTT
>JAJQAN010000021.1:7004-15672 GCA_021203765.1 Coriobacteriaceae bacterium
ACCGAGAAATCATCCACCTGCGCGTTCAGGGCTTCCTGCTGTGCGGCGGCTTCTTCCTCCGCTGCCGTCGCCGCGTCAATGGAATCCTTGTAGGCGTCATACGCCTCCTTGGTGGTGTCAATCTGCTCTTCTGCATCAGCTAGCTTCTCGGTGCCTATGTCCACAGCCGCCTGATATTGTTCAACTAAACCTCGTCCCTCATAGATCGCGTCGTTGTACTCGTCGATTGAGTTGTACATATCGATATACTTCTGGTCCAGATTGCCTATCTGACCTTCGAGCAGCCCCATGCCTTCCAGCTCATCGTAGGTATACCCGCAGGATTCCACAAGCGCGTCGCTGATCTCGTTGATGGCATTCGTTCGGCTTGTTTCGGCCTCTTTCAGATCTCTGGTCGCCCCTTCAAGCAGCTGCTGGTTCTTTGTTAACTCGACTGTCGCATCGGCATAAGCTGAATAAGAATCCGCCATTGCATCGTTGTAGGCCTCGGCAATGGCCTGTTCCTTTTGCGCGTCAATGAGATCGTAAAAATCCTGTTTGGTGCCATTGAGGACATAACTCAAATTGCCGTATGAATCGGTCGTTACATCAATGAGGTCTGCCAGCTCCGGCATGATCTCCAGTAATGTTGCGCAGATGGCGTTGAACTCATCCTGTGATTCTGTCGTATCCAGTCCCGCGTCCTGCAAATCAAACAGGCGGTCGACGTAATCCCCGGCCGCCGTTGCGGCAGCCTCGGCATCAGCAACTGAATCATTATACGTCTGGGATACGGTGTCCATCGTGTCGCTCAAATTCTGGGCTGCTTCAGTCAGGTCTTCCAGAGCAGGAAGGCCGTCATCTCTCGCAGTGGTCGCGAACAGGACAACCGCTGACACAAGGCTCACAATGGCGGTAGCTGCGATTACAAACGGGATGCTGTCCATCGCCTTTCCTAGGGCCTTGGTGGCCGCCTCTGCGATTTTCGTAGCTGCCGTATATACACCCAGCGCAACGGCGAACGCGGTCACTCCGGCCACCACAGCGGCTATGAGCTTGACGATGATCGGGTTGTTCTGGATGAACTGGTCAATCCACTGCATGACGTTTGCCAGCATATCGTAGAGCTTGGAAAGAGCGGGAGTGAACTGTTCGCCGATCGTGATTCTCAAACCTTCCCATGCGGACTGCATGAGGGTCAGAGAGCCGGTCATGTTGTCCAGTTTAATCTCCGCCATCTCATTCGCGGCACCGGAGCAGGTATTGATGCTCTCGGTCAGTTCTTCGTACTGCTCATCCGTGGAGTTCAGAATTGCCAACAGTCCGGTGTAGGACCGCGTGCCGGCAATCGTCTGGGCGTTGGAGATTTTCTCCTGTTCGGTCATCTGGTCAAATGCCCAGCGCAGTTCGTCGATCGTGTCTGACAAATCCTTGGTCGTGCCGTCAGAATTGACAACGGAGACTTCATAATCGCCCAGGGCATCGCAGCTCAGGGTGGCACCGGATACCAGCCCGTTCAGCGTGTTCTTCAGAGCCGTGCCAGCCGTAGATGCCTTGATGCCGTTGTCGGCCATAAGACCCATCAGGACGGACACGTCTTCGATGGAATAGCCCAGCGTTCCGGCCAGCGGAGCCACGTTCTTAAATGTTTCGCCCATCTGCGAAACAGACGTGTTGGAGTTTGTCGCTGTCGCTGCCAGCACGTCGGCGAAGTGCGCCGATTCGGACGCCTCCATGCCGAAGGCCGTCATCGCGTCGGTCACAATATCCGCGACTTGCGCCAGGTCTTCTCCGGAGGCCGCTGCCAGGTCCATAACGCCCTGCATACCGGAGAGCATATCCTCCGTTTCCCAACCGGCCATCGCCATGTAGGTCATGGCCTCGGCGGATTGCTGGGCCGTGAATGCGGTTGTAGACCCTAGTTCCTTTGCGCACGCGGTGAGCTGTTCCATCTCCTCCGAAGTCGCGCCGGATATTGCCTCGACCGTGGACATGGTGGATTCAAAGCTGGCCGCCACGTTGATACAATCCATGAAAGCCTCGCATATTTCCTTCAGTGCCGCGGCAATCCCGGCGGTGGAAAGTATCTGCTCTATGTCGGAGATCGCGTTCGTGCCGGCATCTCCCATGTCCTTTGCGCTTTCGGCGACGTCTTCCTGGGCCTCCTTGACGTCGCCCATCTCCTTCTCCAGACGCTCGCTTTCCCCGGTCAGATTGCTGGTGTCAACTCCGGCGTCTTCCAGAGCCTTGCCCATCTCGTCCAGTTTCTCGGTCTGCTTTTCCAGAGAGGCCGATGTCTTGTCAATTTGCTGCTGCTTGGAAAGCAGCTGATTCTCCAGTGAGGAGGAGAATCCTTCCGTGTTCTGGATTTCTGTCTCTATGTTCTGGTACTGCTGTTGCAGCGTCTCCAGCTTGGCCTTGGTATTCTCCACGGCCTGCTGTTGCTTCTCGTATGCGCTGATGTCCGATTGCAGACTGCTTAAAGCGTTGATCTCGTTCTGCAAAGAGACGATCTGCTGCTGCGCAGAGGAGAACGTGCTGTTATAGCTGCTCCCCATCTGGGCGTTAAGCTGGAACAGCATCTCATATTCTTTTCTGCTGGCCATGATGTACCAGTCCCTTCTATTTCTTCGGTTTTCTTTCCTCCCGCAATACGGCGTTGTGCGCTTTTATCCACAGTTGGAGTTCTCGGAGAGGGAGAGAGAGCCAGTAGTCAACCGGCGTGCAGTTGTTTTTCGCAAGTATAAGGCACTCTTCGCGTAGAAGCTCCCCTGTGCTTTTATCCGGACTGTTCAGCCCAACCTCAGTAAAAAAGAGCGTGCCTTGTTTCGGATTACCCTTTCCTCGCGCAGGGGCATAGCCTCAAACACGTCAGCGCCGATTTTTTCGGAGCAGCACCGCGCAGCCATCCGAATCAGATAATCTCCGGACATCTCCGCAGCCACGACCGGGCGGCCCATCCGGGCGAGTTCGTTCTCGATTTTAAGATCATCCTCGCCGGTCAGACTGTCGAAGTCGAAAGTCAGCTCCTCATAGGTTTTGCCCTCATAGGTGAAAGGCGGTTCAAAGACGTGCTTGTAGACGTTCTCATTTTCCGCCTCTGCTTCTTTTTCCGCCACCGCCAGCTCGTCCGCGCTGATCTGGATGTCGGGTTCATTCTTGCTTTGCGCCATGATCTATAACTCCTTTCATGCCGAAAAAGGCAGCCCGAAGTTATTCACTCCGGGCTGCCCAGATTCTCACTTGCCCAGCGCGGTGCGGACGCTCGCCAGATAGTCCGTGCCATCGATATAGCAGATGAAGTTCAGCGGGTCGATCTCGCGATACTTCTTGCCGTCGATGTACGTTGCCCAATAGCGAACCGCATACTCGCCGGAACCGTTGGTCGGTGTCGCAGGTGCTACGGTCCCGCCCTTATCGGACTTGGGAATGACCACGAACACGTGCTTGACCTTCACGACTTTTACCTCGCCGGCCACGGGGTCCTCATCCTGCTGCGCAACGCGGAGCTCGATGTTGTGCCTCTTCGGAGAGGACAGCTTGATGCTCTGCTTGCTCACAGTCCGGAAGTCCAGACCGAGGGTCATGGTATCGTAGTGGCCCAGAATGACGGCCTCGATGTTTCCCGCGATACCTGCGCCGGAGATCGATTCCGTCAGCATGGTCAGATCAGGCAGCGAAGCCTGAGCCATGCCGAGGTATTCGGTGCTGTCCTCGTAGACAGCAAAGTTGATTACGCTCTGATCCATTGTGCTTCTACCTCCTTATCAGCCCTGGAGGGCGGATTCGACATAGTCCGCGTCATACTCCAGCACGAAGTCGATCTCCTGTGCGGGAGAAGGCGGCGTCATGAAGACGTGCAGCTTGATGATGCCGGCCATCAGATTTGTCAGGGGATTCTCATCCTCGAACATCTCCACGCGGGCACCCAGCAGTCTCCCGGTCCCGACCAGACCGTTCAGCCAGATGTTGGTCGTGTCGAGAACATTCTCGATCAGCCGGCGATTCATGGGCTTATCCAGCTTGCTCCAGAAGGTCTGCACCAGAGTGGAACCGACCCAGCCGAACATACGGGACACAGGGATGAAGTAATCCTTGACATCCGTGTTGGCCGGATAGCACGCCGTGGTATTGCCCCAGGCAACCCAGCCGTTGATGAAGTACAGGCCGGTCACAATGCCGTTGGAGTTCAGGTTATTCGCCTGAGTGAGCGTCAGCTGCACCTCGGTCCCGTCATCCAGAACCAGAGAATCGCACTTCAGGTTCTTGTTGCTGGGGGATTCATAGGGGCAGTTGTCGTTGTCGGCATCCACCTGCGCCATCAGTCCGGCGAGCTGCGTGGACATATGGAACTTGTAATCGCCGTTCTTCAGCTGCGGCCAGCACACGATCTCGTAGGAATCCGTGAGATTGTTCTTGGTCTTCAGCTCAATCGCGTCGGTGTAGTTCGTTGCCCCGTCCGCGCTGGAATCGATGTCGATGATCGCCTTTGCCTCGAACAGGCCGTTGATGCTGCTGGCCTTGGCAGCCATCGCCGCAGCCACCGTGGAAATCTGGGAGAATCCCGGGGCAACCAGCAGATCGGGAATCGTGCCGACCGTGGTCAGGCAGGCCTCGGCCACCTCGAACGCGGCGGCGACGTCATTGCTCGTGACGGAATCGGGCGTGACCTGATTGTAGGACACGGAGAGATCGGTCACGCTATATGCGCTGCCGTCTTCCAGCAGTTCGATCACAAGGTTCTCGCCGCTGTAATAGGCACTGTAATCGATCTCCGGCTCGAGCTGCGTCAGGCTGTTCATCACGACCAGATTCTCATCGTTAATCGCGGTGATAGGCAGCAGCCCTTTGTGGTTCGTGATGTCCAGCTCCGCGTTGGACACGCTCTCCTTCATGCTGGCCGGGTCCAGCAGATTGCAGAAGATCACCGGCTGCATGGCGAACAGTTTGTAGTGCGAATACATGAACTCGCACAGGGTGTACTTCTCCCAGTCGTCGGAGTAACCCAGCTTCTCCACAGCCTCGCTCCAGGTGGTGCAGAGGACGGGAGTGCTTACGCCGGCAGGGTTCTCGGCGGCTTGGACGGGCGCAGTACCTACCACAAACGGAATGCTGCACTCGGCAACAACCGGAGTGGTGACGCTGGTGCCCTGCTGTGTGATGTAGACACCATGATTCATAATAGCATTTCCTCCTTCATTTACCCGAAGCCAGCTTGTGGTAGTTCACATAGAGCAGGTTGCCGGGTGTTTTGACTTTGATGCGGGCCTCCGCCAGCGATTCTCCGCTGACGATCAGTGTCGCAATCTTCGGGCGTTCCTCAATCACGGAGGCCAGATTTTTAAGAACCGTCTTTCTGTCCTCTCGGAAGATCGTGGCCTCCTGAATCACGCCGTAGATTGTCGGCCCGATGTAGACGCAAAAGCTGTCGCTGGCAGCTTTCGCCCGGGTGGTTTTCTTACGGCTCATACTAACTTCCTTTCGATGTTCGGCATATTCCACGTTGTCAGCATTTCACCGACAAAGTACGGAGCTGTGTCGTCCGGATAGTAGAGAATTTCAACTCCCTCGTCCCGGTCGAGCGTGAACTGGTGGCCGATGGCAATCGCCTCAAGAATGGCAATCCGCATCCGCTCCATCAACTCCACCAGCATCAGGCCGCCCTCCTCATCGTTGCGGGAATAGACGCAGACGATTGATCTGATCTGCGCCTGTGAGGTCATCCGCTGATTCGGCGCCTGTTTATCTTTGCTGGTGATAAGCTGGTGCAGGATGTAGGGAGCTTTCTTCTCCGCTGATCTCGCGTCCGTGATGCGCATGAGGTAAACGTCTGGGGCCCGGAGGCCCGGTTCCTCGTCCTCCTTCTGGATTCTGGTCGGCAGAATTACGTCCTTCGTGATCAGCTCCGTGAACTCTTTCAGATCGTTAAGCAGGTCAGTCTGTGTCATGCCTCATCCTCCAAATCCATTCAGAACTCGCGTGATCTCATGCTCTATCCGGTTTTCGTATGTCTCCTCGACTACCTTCTCCATCTGTTCGACGACATCCTCGTTCTGCATCATGTGTCCGGTGGACGGACCGTACTTCCCCTCGACGGGATAACGCTCCCTCCCGACACGTTCATAGACGCCGAACTTCCCGATGTTCGCGACAAATGCGTGTTGCAGCGTAGTCGCTCCGCCGCTCCGTTTTACCTGCGTCTGAACCAGTCCGCTGCGGGAATACTTCGTGTTGAAGGTCAGCAGCGGGAGGACAGACCCGGCAAAGGTGATCGTCATGCTGGTCACACCTCCGGAGCTGCCGGTGATGTGCTGCTTCTGATTGACGTTCGACATGAACGTGCTTTTGTTGATCGTATACTCGGCGGCTGCGAACCGTCCGGCCTGTGTCTTCGCCGTCTGGCCGGCCCGCTTCAGTGCGGAGTAGGTTGCTTTGTACACGCCGTTTGGAACTGTGGATAAAATCTTGTTTACCCGTTCCAAACTCCTATCGCCGACAGATTCAATCTTGACGATGCTCATTCATCGATCGCCTCCAGTTCAGCGTGGACCATGCCCATCTCGACCATGGAGGACGCGACGTAGAATTCCCGAAAGAATCCTGCGCCGCCCTCCTTGTCATTGACTTTGATGCGGCACCCTTTCTCCGGCTGATTGCCGCCCAGGTCCGCGAGAGAGCAGTGCAGAACAGTCGAGACACGGTACAGGCCTTGGGCGTGATCGCTCTCCAACTGAGTGCGCTCCTGCTCCTTGAAGCCCCGCATCACGATAGGAATGTCCTCGTATCGCTCCCCGTCGTAGATCACTGTGCGCTTCTCGCCGAATTCGTCCAGGTTGAGGAACACGCCTTTGATGTCGGCCTCTACCATGTCTTTGAAGCTCATGTCACCGGTTCCTCCGCATCCATCTTCGGCAGCGTGTCACCGTCGGAGGAGAGAATGGCGTCGATCAGCTGGGCCTTCGTCCGAAGCCCCGTGACGTCCACTCCCCAATATACCGCCAGCTCCCTCAGCTGCGCATTCGTCATAGCAGCCAGCTCGTCGGCGTCCGGAAGGGTCTCCTCCGCGTCATTCGCCTCTCCTGCGTCCAGAGGGCCCTCTGCGGGGCTTTCCGCTTCGGGTATATCGTAACTACCCTCAGACGGGGCAGGACCGTCTGTGGCCTCTGTGGGCTGCGGAGAGGGCGTTTCCGCCTCGACGATGGCCCCCACCCCCAATTTGACCAGGCGTTCGGCCTGATCGTCGGGCAGATCGACCAGTTCTCCGGCGTAGACGATTCGGACGGACTTGCTCCCGTTGGGCCGATGCCCGTACTTGCCGCTGATGATCTTGACAGTTTTCACGGTTCGCTCCTTTCCTCACGCGGTCAGCCCACGCAGTCAGGCGCGTAAATCCACGGAGCCTTGCAGTACGGAGCAGCGAGAGGACGGCTGGCCAGACGCAGGCTGCGGGAATCCGTCTTCTTGTCCGCGACAAACTTCGGGACGCGCTTCATGGCGTAGGAGTGAATCTGCTGATCGTCCTCCATCTGGTCGATGCGTCCATACATCATGTGGCCGCAGTTCGGGGCGGTGACCATGGCAGAGGTGGAGGGGAACAGGCGAGTGGTCACGCCGTTCTCCACGACGGTCTCACGCACGGCGTAGATGTCGAGATCGGTGCCGCCGAAGTTCAGATTGCCAATCCACGCAACGCCGGGATAGCGAACATCGGGAGCCAGACGGCCATACTCCGCACGGCGGTTGTCGAGGATGGTCAGGAGCTTCTCGTCGTCCTGAATCATGGCAGCCACATCAGTGCCGACGATCAGGTCAGTGGCGGGCAGCCCACGGTCCAGCAGATCGTTGACCATCGCTTCAATGTCGGTGCGGAAATCTCCGCCGTTGTCCCACTTCGTCTCCACCGTGTACAGAGCGGGGTTGCCCTCCTCGGAGGTGGTGTCGTAGAAGTAGATGTCATAGGGCTCTCCCGCCTCACCGTTGTCGATGAGGGCTTCAAAGGTCAGACCGTTGTTGATCATGGTCTGCGCAGCCATCCACTCCTCACGGCGACGGATGCGGTTCTCCAGATCTTCGAGGTCCTGCACCTGAAGGGCCTGGGCACGCTGCTGCGGAGTGCTGCCGACAATCAGGGCCTCGCCGAAGCCGCGACGCTGGAGATCGTCCATCGTCAGCATACGGGAGGGAGCGATGTAGGTCGGCTCGATCTCGTGGATTTCATACCCGCCGCGGGCGATGGGAATATCACCGGCACGACGGACCACGAACGGCGCCATGGCGCGGTCACGGTCGCGATACTCGACCAGAACTTTGTTGGAATCGAAGATGTCCGTGGCAGTGTTGGTCGGGAAATAGCGGTCGAGGAAGAAGCTCTGTGCGGGAACAATTTCCTGCACCATGCCCGCCAGATAGTAGGTGTCAAAAATATTGAAAGGCATAATCGTGATCTCCCTTCTTAGTCCAGGATGTCGGACAGATAGATGCCCCGCATACGCAGCGCGTCAATGTCGTCCTGGCTCAGTTCATAGCCGTCCTCCATGATGAGGGCAGCGGGGTTGAAGCAGCCCATCACATAGACGGGCACGACGGTATCCTCGGTGCCGACGGTCTCATTGTCGGTGAGGATGCAGTACGGAGTAGCGGAGGAGCTGCCGGAGCCGCTGTTTCCGCCCTCGTCTCCGGTGTTTCCACC
>JAJQAN010000012.1 GCA_021203765.1 Coriobacteriaceae bacterium
CAGGGATTTTTGCCCGTAAAATCGAAGAGACCCCGGTGCTTGAGGGGGCAACCGGGGTCTCTTCGCTGTCGAGAGATGTGGATCTTAGGGTCAAGCAGCGGTGTTAGACTGCTTATGAGGTGGGGGGCAACCCTTAAGAACCAATGGCGATACTATAGCAACTATTCTCACAGATGTCTATTCTCAGCTGAGAATAATATTAACTTTTTTTAAGATAATGAGCGGAAAAGATCAAAAACAGGCTCTGAACAGGGACGAGCTCGAAAAATATCGAAACAATCCGACGGAAAAAATTTGTGGTGCATTGGTGAATTGGCCGAAAATCACCGTGAACGGTCGTTTTCCGCCGGGTCCTCCTTGTCGTCCCCGTCCATGCCGATGATGCGCTCGTAGAGCTCGTTGCGCGGGATGCCGAATTCGGCGGAAAGCCGCTTGGCGAGCGCCGAGGTGGAAAGCCCCTCGTCGCGTGCCGCCCCGATACGCTCGGCAAGCTCGGCATCGTCGATGCTTCCCTTCTCGGCGACCTCCCCTTCGGCCGGCCCTTCGATGACGAGGACGATCTCGCCCTTGACCGCGTTGCGCAGCTCGAGCGTCTCCAGCAGCTCGGCCGCCGTCCCCCGCAGGACCTCTTCGTGCAGCTTCGTGAGCTCACGGCAGAGCGCGACCCGGCGTTCCGGCAGCACCTCGGCGATGCTGGCGAGCGTGTCCAGGCAACGGTGCGGGGATTCGTAGAAGACGAGCGCCGCGTCGAGCGTCGCGAGCGATGCGAGCAGCTCCGTGCGCTTGGTGCGCTTGCGCGGCAGGAAGCCCCCGAAGTAGAAGGCGCTTCCCACAAAGCCGGCCGCGGCGATCGCCGTCGGCACCGCGGAGGGTCCGGGCAGGACCTCGACCTCCACGTCGGCTGTGCGCGCGGCATCGACCAAGACGAGCCCGGGGTCGGATATCCCCGGCATGCCCGCATCGGTGGCAAGGGCCAGATGCTCCCCGCTCGCGATGCGTTCGACGAAGGAATCTGCACGCTGGGCGATGACGTTCTCGTCGCAGCGCTCCAGGCGCGTATGGATGCTGAAGGCGGCGAGGAGTCTGCCCGTCACGCGCGTGTCCTCGGCGAGCACCGCGTCGGCCGCACGTAGGGTCTCCAGAGCGCGCTCGGTCACATCGCCCAAATTGCCGATGGGGGTGGCGACTATGGAAAGCTTTCCTGCCATGGGCTATGCAGCGCCGCCGGGGCGCTTGGAGGGCCTTAAGCCACCAGGTACTTGGCCAGGTCGACGCAGCGGTTGGAGTAGCCCATCTCGTTGTCGTACCACGCGATGCACTTGACGAAGTCGCCCGTGCCGCCCAGGACCATGGTGAGGCCGCTGTCGAAGATGGAGGAATGCGTGTCCCCGATGACGTCGGCGCTCACGATGGGGTCGGTGCAGTAGTAGAGGATGCCCTTCATCGGCCCTTCGGCCGCCGTCTTCATGGCCGTGTTGATGTCGTCTGCGCTCACCTCACGCTCGAGCTCGGCGACCAGATCGACCATGGAGCCGGTCGGGGTCGGCACGCGGGTCGCCATGCCGTCGAGCTTGCCGGCAAGCTCGGGGATGACGAGCGAGACGGCCTTGGCGGCACCGGTGGTGGTGGGGATCTGGCTTAAGGCCGCCGCACGGGAACGGCGGTAGTCCTTGTGGTGGACGTCGAGGATCTTCTGGTCGTTGGTGTAGGCATGGATGGTGTTCATGTAACCGCGCTTGATGCCGAAGCTGTCCACCAGCACCTTGGCGACCGGCGCGAGGCAGTTGGTCGTGCAGGAGGCGTTGGAGATGACGTCCATGCTGTCCTTGTCGTAGATGTCCTGGTTGACACCCATGACGATGGTGGCGTCCTCGTCCTTGGCGGGCGCGGAGATGACGACCTTCTTGGCGCCGCCGGAGTCGATGTGGACGCGCGCCTGCGGGCCCTCCTTGAGGCGGCCGGTCGACTCGATGACAACCTCGGCGCCGTAGTCGCCCCACTTCAGATTGGCCGGCTCGCGGTCCTGGAAAGCATGGACCTTGTGGCCGTCGATGACGAGGGAGTCGCCCTCGGTGTGTACGTCGTCGAAGCAGCGGCCCTGCGAGGAATCGTATTTGAGCAGATATGCGGCGCAATCAAGATCGCTGGGGTTGTTGATGGCGACGACTTCGACTTCGGGGTCGAGCTCGGCGACGCGGCAGACGAGGCGGCCGATACGACCAAAACCATTGATTCCGATTTTGACTGGCATGCGCATGTCCTTTCGACTTCGATGAGGGCTCCGCCGACCGGAAAAGGCCGGGCGGGGAATTGACGTATGTCAGTATAGCGAGCGCCGAATGCGAGCGGCAAGAAAATCCGCGCACGGGGAGTATGGGCGGGATGCGGGGAGGCTTAAAAGACCAAGAGGTCGTCGCGGTGGACGAATTCGGGGGCGCCCTGGGAGCCGAGGACCTCCTGCAGGCGTGCCGTCCCGTAGCGCGCCAGACCGCGCCCGATCAGGCGTCCGCGCACGTCGACCAGATCGACCGGGTCGCCTTCTGAAAACTCGCCCTCCACCTGCGTGATGCCGACCGGCAGCAGGGAGCTTCCTGTCTCGCGCAGGGCCTTGCAGGCCCCGTCGTCGCAGACAACGCGCCCCTTGACCTGGCTGCCAAGGGCGATCCAGGACTTGCGGGCATGCAGCCCTGCGGCCTCTTCGTCGAAGAAGGTCGTGCCGACGTTCTTGCCAGCAACGGCGTCGCGGATCGCATCCTTGCGATGCCCCTCGCAGAGCACCATCGGGATGCCGGCGGCCATGAGCACGCGTGCCGCCGCGATCTTGGTGACCATGCCGCCCGAGCCGCTCCAGCTGCCCACGCCCCCGGCGCTCGCCTCGATGTCGGCGGAAAGCTCGCTCACCGAGTCGAGCAGGGTCGCGTCCTCGTCCACGTGCGGGTCGGCGGTGTAGAGGCCTTCGATGTCGCTTAAGACGACTACGAGGTCGGCCGAAAGCGCCGTGGCGACCATGGCGGCGAGGGTGTCGTTGTCGCCGAAGCGTATCTCGTCGACGGCGATGGTGTCGTTTTCGTTGATGACGGGCACGAGCCCCATCTCGAGCAGGCGGCCCATGGTCTCGCGCGCGTGCAGGTAGGCGTCGCGGTCGGCGGTGGTCGCCCGGGTGATGAGGACCTGGCCGATCCGTATGTCGTGCTCCGCGAAGGCGGAGGCGTAGGCGTCGATCAAGGCGACCTGCCCGCAGGCGGCCGCGGCCTGCAGCGTCGGCATGTCGTCGGGACGGTCGGCCTCCTGCCCCAAGACCTCGAGACCGGCGGCGATGGAGCCCGACGTCACGATGATGGGCTCGATCTGCCCGTCGCGGCGCAGGTCGGCGATCTCGCGCACGAGCCGATCGATGAAGGCATGGTCGATGCGTCCCTCCTCATCGCAGAGGGTCGACGATCCGATCTTTATAACCACACGTTTCATTCGTCATCCTCGTCTACCGTGAAGTCGTAGTCGTCGGTGGCCGCAGGGGCGTAGTCGAAGGCGGTTTCGAGAATACGGACCTCGTCCCCTTCGACGGCACCTTGGGCCGCCAGGGCGTCTTCCACGCCGGCATGCTCGAGGCGCCGTTGCAGAAACGCGACCGCCTCGTCGTTGTCCCACTCGGTCTGCAGGACCATGCGCTCGACGTTTTCGCCGGCGACACGCCAGACGTGGGCCTCCTCGCGCGTGACGGTGAACTGCTTCGCACGCTCGATACGCCGGTGTTCCCAGACTTGATCATAGCTTTCCGTCTCCTCCGGCGCCATGGCCTGGCGCAGTTCGTAGACCTTCTGGGCGGTCGCGGCGATGAGGGAGTCGATCCCCTGGCGGGTCGCGGCCGAGACGGCGAAGAACGGGATCGGGTCGCGGTCGTCTATGCCCTCCTCGTCAAGGAGCTTTTCGCTTAAGGCCTCGCTGTCGGCCTTGACGCGTGCGCGCAGGCGTTCGAGGGCATCTGCGGTGTCGGGCAGGTCGCACTTGTTGGCGACGACGATGCGGGGGCGTTCGGCCAGCTCTTCGGCATAGAGCTCGAGCTCGTTGTTGATCGCCTCGTAGTCGGCCACCGGGTCACGTCCCTCCAGCCCACCGCTGATGTCGACGACGTGGAGGATGAGGGCGCTGCGCTCGATGTGACGTAGGAACTCGTGCCCGAGCCCCTTGCCCTCGGCGGCCCCTTCGATGAGGCCGGGGACGTCGGCGACGACGAAGCTGTGGTCCTCGGTGGTGACGACCCCGAGGTTGGGGACGAGCGTCGTGAAGGGATAGTCGGCGATCTTGGGGCGGGCCGCCGACATGCAGGCGATGAGCGAGGATTTGCCGACCGAGGGCATCCCGACCAGCGCCGCATCTGCCATGAGCTTCATCTCAAGCTCGATCCAGAACGGTTCGACCGGCACGCCCAGCTCGGAAAAGGCCGGCGCCCGCCGCGTCGGGGTGACGAAGTGGGTGTTGCCACGCCCGCCACGTCCGCCCTTGGCGACGATGACGCGCTCGCCGTTGTGGGTGAGGTCGGCGATCTCCTCGACAGGCTGCATGTCGTCGTCGAGCAGGCGCACGATCGTGCCGACCGGAACCTTCAGGATCAGGTCCTCCCCGTCGGCGCCGTGGCAGCGCGAACCCTGCCCGTGCATGCCGCGCGTGGCCTTGAAGTGGTGTTTGTAGCGGTAGTCGATGAGCGAGGAGATGGCGGCATCCGCCACGAGAATGACGTCGCCTCCCCGGCCGCCGTCGCCACCGTCCGGGCCGCCCTTGGGAACGTGGGCCTCACGTCGGAAGGAGGTGCAGCCCGAACCGCCGTCGCCGGCCTTGACCTGGATATGGACCTTGTCGGTGAAATCGCTCAAAAGCCACAGAACTCCTGCAGCTCGGCAAGATAGAAGCTCTCGGAGCCGAGCCCGTCGACGGCCAGGCTGAACAGCATGTCGATCCATGTCTCGACCGGGTGCCCGTAGACATCGGCTTGGGCCCCGTCGGCGACGATGGCGTCGATTGCGGCCTCGACGTCGTCGGGGGTATACGGCCAGCTGTCGCCATCGACCCCGAGGGCGCCTTCGAGGATGTCAAGCGTCGTCGGCGCATAGAAGAGACCCTTGATGAGGGCGACGTATCCCATCGAGGCGGGCAGGGGCAGCGAGTCGGCCACCCGGACCTCCACGCTACTCTTGAGACGCACGTCGGGCCAGACCATGCCGAGCAGGTGCAGCACGTCGTCGCGTCCCATCTCGATGTCGGCGTAGGCCTCCGCCGCGCTCATGTCCCCCGTCTCGTGTTCCTCGGGGTTCGTGATGAAGATCGGCGGGACCGAGAGCAGCCAGTCGGCGTAGTCGGCAAATCCGAAGCCCTCGTCGAAGATCGTCGGCGGCACGATGCCGCAGCGCTGCGGGTCGACCTCGCGCCAGACGCGCAGACGGCGCAGCGGAGAACCGTTGGCCTTGCCCTCGTAGACGGGGACGTTGTCGCAGATGTAGGCCAGGATCGGCCCGAGCAGGCTCGCCAGGCGCATCTTGCGCACGGCGTCGGCCTCGTCGGAGTAGTCGAGCGAGACCTGCAGAGAAGCCGAGGCACGCATCATGCGTTCGGCGTGCATGCCCTGCAGGGAGGAGAAGTAGCTGTCCATGAAGTGGTAACGGGGCTTGGGGATGAGGTCGAGGTCGGCGGCCTGGGAGACCGGGCAGTAGCCGACCGTTGCGAGGCGGTAGTCGAGCGGATCGATGATCTGCCCGATGCGGAAGAGGAAGTTCTTATACTCGGCCTCGACCTCGGAGACGTTCAAGAACGGCGCCATGCTGAACTCGATCTGGGCCGAGGGTTCGAGGGTGATGTAGGCCGACGTCCGCCCGCAGCCGACGATGTCGCCGTCGGCGGTGTACTCGATCTCCGGGTAGTATGCGCTCAAGGCCTCGACGACGTCGCGCAGACCGGTGCGCCCGTGCTTTTCGGCATACGGGACCCGCTCGCCGTCCTCGTCGAGGAGGAAATGCTCGATCTCGACGCCGACGCGGCCGATGTCGCCGCCCTTGCAGCCGGATTCGAAGAAGTCTATGAGTGCCTGGCGGTTGTGCTCGGTGTATGTGCCCATGCCTGAAGCTTCCCGTCCTGAAAGCGAAAGAGACGCTGCACGAGCGCCCCTTCATCATGCGTTTCGTGTGCGTTGGTTATTTTAATCGAGAACCACCGAGGACTTGAGCACGTCCTTGAAGGTGTCGATAAACCGTTGCGCGACCTCGGTCGGCTCGCTTCCGTATTTGGTCAGGTACCCGAGCTCGAGGGTGACGTCGGATTCGAGCGGGGCGGTGCCGAGCGTCGGCAGGTCGGTACGGCCGACCAGGATGCCCGAGGAGATGGTGTAGCCGTTGAGGGCGACGATGAGCTCGGAGATCGCGGCGCGGTCGCTGCAGGAGATGACGCGCTTGCAGTCGTGCGGGAAGAGCGCCTCCTCGGCGAAGCAGTCCGCGGCCGGGCCCTGGTCGAAGTAGAGGTAGGGGTAGTCGGCCAGCTCGTCGAGGGTGAGCACCTTGCCGTTCGCGAGCGGATGGTTCGCAGGCAGGACGATGCGGGGCGCCGTGGTCGCGACCGGGGTGAACTCCAGGGCGGCGTCGTTGATGACCCCGCGCAGGTTGGGATGGGCGCTCGAAAGCATGATGACGCCCACCTCGCTTGCACCGCTCACCACGTCGTCGATGACATCGCGGGTGCGCGTGTCACGCAGCTGCAGGTAGTAGTCGCCTTCGGTCTCCATCGCGAAACGCGCGATGGACTGTACCGTGAACAGGTAATGCTGGGTCGAAACATTCAGGGTTTCCATAATCGTCCTCCCCTACTTCTCGGTTCGCTCGTCGATGAAACGCTTGGCCTTGTGTTCGGAGGCGGTGCCGAGCTTGCCCGCCTCGTAGACGACGACCTTGCGCGGACGCACGCCCGTGCGGGTCTTGAGCGCGCCTTCGACGCGCGCGGCCAGGGCGTCGGAGGCCTCCGAGGAGCCGGCGGCCTTCTCGATACTGACCTCGTAGCGCGTCGCGTGCTCCTCGTTGTAGACACGGATCGAATACTCGCCGGTGACACCGTCCAGGTCACGCACGACCGCCTCGATGTCGGAGGGGAAGACGTTGACGGCGTTGACGATGAACATCTCGTCCTTGCGCCCGGTGACGTGGATGCGTCCGAGGGTGCGGCCGCATTTGCACGGCGAGATGTCGATGTGGCCGATGTCGCCGGTGCGGAAGCGGATGAGCGGGCGCGCCTCCTTCATGAGGGTCGTGTAGCAGAGCTCACCGGTCGAGCCGGGTTCGAGCACCTCGCCGGTGGCAGGGTCGACCGTCTCGACGAGGATCTGGTCCTCGGCGATGTGCAGGCCGTCCTGTTCCTCGCACATGCCCGCGCAGGCGCCGTAGATATCGGAGAGGCCGAAGAAGTCGTAGACCTTCACGCCCCAGAGGTCCTCGATGGCCTCGCGGGTCGACTTGATGGAGCCGCCCGTCTCGCCAGCGACGATGATGGTCTCCAGGTTGAAGTCCTTTTTGGGGTCATATCCCTTCTCCTTGGCCTTCTCGCCGAGCTGCCAGGCATACGACGGGGAGGTCCACAGATGCGTCGGCTGATATTCCTTCAGCACGAAGAGGAGCCTATCGCTCGGAACCGCGCCGACCCAGATGGCGAGCGCGCCGAGCTTCTGGGCGCCGAGAACGTCCGGTCCGCCGACGTAGAGCGCGAAGTTGAGGCCGTGGACGTAGCGGCTCCCCGGACGCATGCCCGTCTGCCAGAACAGGCGTGCCTCGGTGTTCTGCCACAGTTCGAAGTCGTTTTCTGTGAAGGGGCTCACCGTCGGGACGCCGGTCGAGCCCGACGAGGTCGCCATGAAGACGACGTCCTCCTCGTCGACGGCGCAGAGCTCGCCGAAGAAGGTGCCGACGTGCTGCGTGTCGCGTTCGACGTGCTTGTCGATGGTCGGGAACTTGGCGAGGTCCGCCAGGGTCTTCAGGTCGGAGGGCTTGACGCCCGCCTCGTCGAAGGAGCGGCGGTAGTAGACCGTGTTGTCGTAGGCGTGCTGCAGCTGCTTTTTGAGGCGTTCGAGCTGCAGGGCCTCGAGCTCGGGGCGCGGCAGGCACTCGATCTCAGGCTCGTAGTATTTGCTGTCGGGATCCGGCATTGCGATACCTCTTTCATCGTGTGTTCGCGTTGTTACCCGACCTATTAAGCCAAAAAGCGCATGTGAGGGCAAGAGGTGCGGTTATAGGGTTTGGGGCGTTTTGTTCTAGGTGCGGCGGATAACCGCCTCGGCATCCGGCGGCCTCTCAGGCCGCGGCACAGCCCTTGAGCAGTTCCAGAAAGCGAAGCTGGAGCGGATCGAGCGGACGGTCCTGGGGATAGGCGCAGACCAAGGCCACCTTCTGTTCGGGCACGAACGGCACGGACGTGCAGTCCTCGATGTCGGCGGCGCGGATTTCGAAGTCGGTAGCCGGCAGGTAGGCGTCGAGGGTTTTGAGCACGGGCGGCACGAATGCCCAGTCGGTGATGGCGATCTCCTTATCGGAGGCGACGGTCGCCGAAGAGAGGTCGGCGGTGCCGCCGGCCGAGGCACCTCCCTTGCCGGCAGACGCCACGTCGCTGCCCGTCCCCTCCTCGAAAATCAGACGCGGGAAGGGTTCCAGATCGGACACCGCCACCGCATCCCGTCCGGCCAGCGCGTGCGTGGACGCGAAGAGGACATGCGCGGTCCCGGTGCAGACCTCGTCGAAATCGAGGCCGGCGGTCCGGAGCGCGGTCTCGGTGCGCTGGCAGTCGTTTGAGCGGATACGGAAGATACCCAGGTCGCTTCTGCGCGCCTGCACGTCGTCGATGATGCGGGAGGGCGGGCGCGTGAAGATCGAGAAGCGGTATTTTTCGGCGTCCTCCTCTTTGAGCAGGGCGGAAAACGCGCAGACGCAGAGCGGGCTGAACTGCGCGGAGACGGAGAAACGCTGCAGGTCGCGCCCACCTTGGTGGAAGTGCTCCTCGAGGAGGTCCTTCTGTTCGAGGACGCGGCGGGCGTATTCGATGAACTCGGTGCCGTCTGCCGTCAGGCTCACGCCGTGCGTCGTGCGGGAGAAGATCTCGATGCCGAGTTCCTGCTCGAGGTTGCGGATGGACAGCGACAGCGAGGGCTGGGACAGATAGAGGCTTTTGGCGGCGGCGTTGATCGAGCCGCAGCGCGCGACCTCCAAAACATATTCCAACTGCTCGAGTTGCATGTCTGCCTCGTCTGTCTGAAAAGCGGATCGGAGTCCCTATGATACCGCCGAATCCCCGCCGATCCGATCGGCGATGACGGCCGCCACCTCGGAAGCCGCCTCGTCGGCCTCCTGCTGGGTGGTCGCCTCGACCATCACGCGGATGAGCGGTTCGGTTCCCGACGGACGCACCAGCAGGCGGCCTTCTCCCCCGAGACGTTCGCGTGCCCGCATCTCAGCCTCAGAGATCGCCTCGTCGTTCCCATACAGCGCCTTGTCGCGGACACGGACGTTGACGAGGCTTTGCGGATAGCGCTTCATGACTCCCATGAGCTCGGAGAGCGGCTTGCCGCTGGTCGCGATGACACAGAGCAGGTTGATGGCGGTGGCCAGGCCGTCGCCGGTGGTGTTGTGCTGCAGGAAGATGATGTGGCCGGACTGCTCGCCGCCGAGGCATCCGCCCTGCTCGCGCATGGTCTGCAGCACGTAGCGGTCCCCCACCTTGGTGCTGGCGACCACGATCCCGGCCGCCTCCATCGCCTGCGTGAAGCCGAGGTTGGCCATGACGGTGGTGACCACGAGATCGTTTTCCAGGACGCCGCGCTCCTGCATGTCGAGGGCGCAGATGGCGATGATGAAGTCCCCGTCGGCGACCTGCCCGCCGGGTGCGACCGCAAGCAGACGGTCGGCGTCGCCGTCGTGGGCGAGCGCGAGGTCGGCTCCGCTCGTCTCGAGGAGCTCGGTGACCGGGCCGAGATGGGTCGAGCCGCAGTCGACGTTGATCTTTTCGCCGTCGAAGACGTCGTTGATGACGACGAGGTCGGCACCGAGGGCACGCAAGGCGGCCGGCGTCGTCTCACACGAGGCGCCGTAGGCGCAGTCCAGCGCGATCGTGAGGCCTGCAAGCGAGACGCCCCGCTGCTCGGCGATCCCGACCGCATGGTCGATGTAGCGTTGGGTCGCATCAGCCATCCGCTCGGCTTCACCCGCCGCGACCTCCTCGCCCCGCAACTCCTCCACGATGGCCTGAACCTCGTCTTCGACGGCGTCGGGCAGCTTGAAGCCGTCCGCGTCGAAGAACTTGATGCCGTTGTATTCAGGCGGGTTGTGGCTCGCGGAGATGACGATGCCGCAGTCCGCCTCCGTCGTATGCGTGAGGTAGGCGACCGCCGGGGTCGGGATGATTCCGGCCAGATGTGCCGTCCCGCCCTCCGCGCAGATGCCGTCGACTAAGGCCTGCTCGAGCATGGGGCCCGACGAGCGGCTGTCCCGCCCGATGAGGATCTCCGGCCCGAGACGGCGCACGGCGGCGCGCCCGAGTGCGACGGCCAGATCGCGGTCGAGCTGCGGGCTGCCGGCGACGCCGCGGACCCCGTCGGTTCCGAACATGCGGGCCATGTCCCCTCCCTTGCTGCGTTTTTGTCCAAAGCTTCCGTCTTGGTAGACCGTGCCTTAGGGTATCATGATTCCACCTGTTGGTATGCGGGGTCTGCACCGGACCCGTACGGCACGTCGAGAGGAGTCCTCACATGAAATATTCAATCGAAGGCGAACCGATGCCCGTCGTCATCTGCGAGCTCGAAGACGGCGAATCGATGCTCTGCGAACGCGGGGCGATGTCCTGGATGTCACCGAACATGCAGATGGAGACCTCGTCCAACGGCGGCCTCGGCAAAGCCATCGGACGCGCGTTCGGCGGCGAGACCATGTTCATCAACCACTACACGGCCACCGGCGGCGACGGGATGATCGCCTTCGCCTCGAGCTTCCCCGGCTGCCTGCGTGCGCTCGACATCGCACCCGACCACGAGATGGTCATACAAAAGCATGGCTTTCTGGCTTGCACGATGGATGTGGAGATGTCGGTCTTCTTCCAAAAGAGGCTCGGCAGCGGCGTCTTCGGCGGCGAGGGCTTCATCATGCAGAAGCTGTCGGGCAACGGCACCGCCTTCGTCGAACTGGACGGCTACATCCAGGAATACGAGCTGGGAGCCGGCCAGCAGATCATCGTCGACACCGGCTACGTCGCGGCCATGGACGCCACCTGCTCTATGGACATCCAGCAGGTCAAGGGCGTGAAGAACAAGTTCCTCGGCGGCGAGGGCTTCTTCAACACCACCGTCACCGGGCCGGGCAAGGTCTGGCTGCAGAGCATGCCCATCTGCCAGATGGCAAACGCCCTCGTGCCCTTCCTTCCGAGCAACAACTAGTAGCAGCAAAGACGCCTTCCACACAGGCGTAGCCCAAAACGGGACGATAGCGGACAGCTGCCGCCCCGGAACACGAAAAGCCCCGCGGGATCAAACCCACGGGGCTTTTTTGATGCGCTGTAAGAGGGGCTCTAGACGTAGAAGAGCATGTCGTTGTAGGTCGGCAGCGGCCAGTACTCGCAGCCGACTAAAAGCTCCATCTCGTCGGAGGCCTCGCGCAGCTCCGCCATGGCCGGCAGGACCTTGTCACGGTACGCGAAGGCCTGCGGGGCACCTTCCTCCTCGGCTGCCGCCTCGTCGTGCATCTTCTGCAGTTCCTCGAGGGCGGCGGTGATGCGTTCGGCGCCGGCGGAAAGCTTGGTGAGGAGCTTGTCCTCCGCACCCGTGTCGATGTCGGAGTTGAAGTCCTGCTTGGACGCCGCGGCCGCGGCCACGACCCCGCTGTATTCCAGGACGGCCGGCAGAATCATCTGGCTGCCCATGTCATACATCGTCATGGCCTGGATGTTGATGACCTTGGCGTAGTGATCCATGTCGACGTCGTAGCGTGCCAGGACCTCCTCCTTGCTGAGCAGGCCGAAGTGCTCGAAAAGCTCGATGCTCTTGTCCTCGATGCAGGCGCCGAGCGCGTCCGGGGTGTTCGTGTTGTTCACCAGGCCGCGCCGCTCCGCCTCCGCGGGCCAGTCAGGCGCATAGCCGTCGCCGTTGAAGATGATGCGGGAGTGTTCCTTGAAAACCTCCTGACAGATCTTGTGGGCCTCCGCCTCGGCGTCCTTGGCCTTTTCCAGACGGTCGGCATAGCCCTCGAAGCTCATGGCAACCGCGGTATTCAAGACCGTATTTGCCGATGAGAGGTTGACCGAGGCGCCGGCCATGCGGAACTCGAAGCGGTTGCCGGTGAAGGCGAACGGCGAGGTGCGGTTGCGGTCGGTGTTGTCCTGGGAGAGATGAGGCAGGACGCTCGAACCGAGATCCATCTCCTTGGTATCTATGGAATGGGGATCCTTGCCGGCGGCGATGGCCTCGACGATGCCGCCGATCTCTTCGCCCAAGAAGATGGACAGAATCGCCGGCGGAGCCTCGTTGGCACCGAGACGGTGGTCGTTGCCTTCGCTGGCGACGGTGGAACGCAGCAGGCCCTGGTAGTCGTCGACGGCCTGGAGGACGGCGGCGAGCGTCAGCAGGAAGATGGTGTTGTGTGCCGGGTCGTCGCCCGGATCGAGCATGTTGAGGCCGGGGGCGGCAAGCGACCAGTTGTTGTGCTTGCCGGAGCCGTTGACGCCCTCGAAGGGCTTTTCGTTGATGAGGCAGTAGAGGCCGTGGTGCGGCGCGGTGTTGCGCAGGATTTCCATGGTCAGCAGGTTGTTGTCGATGGCCGTGGTCGAACGCGAGAAGGTCGGGGCGATCTCGTGCTGGGCCGGGGCGACCTCGTTGTGCTTGGTCTTGGCATCGACACCGAGACGCCAGAGCCTGTCGTCGACCTCCTGCATGAAGCCGGAGACGGTCTCGCGGACCGGACCGAAGTAATGCTCGTCGAGCTCCTGCCCCTTGGTGGGACTGGCACCGAAGAGGGTGCGCCCGCAGAGGATGAGGTCGGGGCGTGCGCGGTAGTCGTCGAGTTTGACGAGGAAGTATTCCTGCTCCGGTCCACAGGTGGTGACGACCTGCGGGACGTCTTCGACACCGAGGCAGTTGAGCACGCGGACGGCCTGCTCGGAGATGGCCCGCATGGAACGCAGCAGCGGGGTCTTCTTGTCGAGCGCCTCGCCGGTGTAGGAGATGAAGGCGGTCGGGATGCAGAGGACCTCGTCTTTGATAAAGGCGTACGAGGTCGGGTCCCAGGCGGTGTAGCCACGCGCCTCGGCGGTGGCACGCAGGCCGCCGGAGGGGAAGGACGAGGCGTCCGGCTCGCCCTGGATGAGCTCCTTGCCGGAGAACGCCATGATGGCGGTGCCGTCAGGCTGGGGGCTGATGAAGGCATCGTGCTTTTCGGAGGTGATGCCGGTGAGCGGCTGGAACCAGTGTGTGTAGTGGGTGCAGCCGTTTTCGACGGCCCATTCCTTCATCGCGTGCGCGATGACGTTTGCCATGCCCTCGTCGAGCTGCTGGCCGTTCTCGATGGTTTCGTGCAGGCTTTTGTAGACTTCCTTGGGGAGACGGTCCCTCATGACCTTGTCGTTGAAGACGAGACTCCCGTAGATGTCTGCTGTGTTTTCTGCCATGTTCTGTGACTCCCTATCTGTTTGTCGCGTGCGGGTATGCGGACACAAACCCGCCTCTACCTGACTCTAGAGCGTACGCCCTCTTTGTTTCGAATGCTTTAATTTCCACAAAAAAGCGGAGAAGACGCAGCGCCGACCTTCGCATCTGGGCATCTGGGCAGCGGTCCGTTTTTCAGTCCGAGAATTCGGGATAGAGCGGATGGGCGGCGATGATCTCCGCGATGCGATCGCGGATCTCGGACAGGCGCGCCTCGTCGTCGGCCGCAAAGACCGTCTCGGCGATTGAACGCCCGATGGTGTAGAACTCCTCGGAGGTCAGCCCGCGCGTGGTTCCGGCGGCCGAGCCGACCCGTATGCCGCTTGCCACGAACGGCGAGCGGGTCTCGTTGGGGATCGAGTTCTTGTTGACGGTCAGGCCGACCGACTCGAGGAGGCTTTCGGCATCCTTGCCGGTCACATCCGATGCCGTCAGATCGACGAGGCAGAGATGGTTGTCGGTGCCGCCCGACACCAGGCGCAGGCCGCCATCGGTCATGCCCTCCCCCAGCCTGGCTGCGTTTTCGACGACGTGGTCGATGTAGTCGGAAAAGGAGGGCTGCAGCGCCTCGCCGAAGGCGACCGCCTTTCCGGCGATGACATGCATGAGCGGGCCGCCCTGCGAGCCGGGGAAGACCGCCGAGCGGACCTTGGCCGCGATCTCCTCGTCGTCGGACAGGATGAAGCCGCCGCGTGGGCCGCGCAGGGTCTTGTGGCTCGTGGAGGTGACGATGTGGGCGTAGGGGATCGGTGAGGGATGGGCGCCGGTCGCGACCAGCCCGGCGATGTGTGCCATGTCGATCATGAGCTTGGCGCCGACCTCGTCGGCGATCTCGCGCAGGCGCTCGAAGTCGATCGTGCGGGGATAGGCCGAGGCGCCGCCCACGATCAGGGCCGGCTTGGACTGAACGGCGAGGCGTTCGATCTCGTCGTAATCGAGCATCTCGCTCTGAGGGTCGACCCCGTAAGGCACGATGTTGTAGAGCTTGCCGGAGAAGTTGGCCGGCGAGCCGTGCGTCAGGTGTCCGCCGGCGTCCAGGCTCATTCCCAAGATGGTGTCGCCCGGATCGATGAGCGCCATGTAGGCAGCGTAGTTGGCTTGGGCACCCGAATGAGGTTGGACGTTCGCGAAGCCGCAGCCGAAGAGCTTGCAGGCACGCTCCATGGCGAGGTTTTCGGCGATGTCGACCTGCTCGCAGCCGCCGTAGTAGCGCTTGGCCGGATAGCCCTCGGCGTACTTGTTGGTGAGCACGCTGCCGACCGCCTCCATGACCGCCGGCGAGGTGAAGTTCTCCGAGGCGATGAGTTCGATGCAGCCGCGCTCACGGGCCAGTTCCCCGTCGATGACAGCGGCCAGTTCGGGATCGGATTCGGGAAGGTATTCCAGCGCCATACAGGGCTCCTTTTTCTTGGCTTTTTGTGCGGAGGCTATCCTACCACGGCATCGGAGGGTGC
>JAJQAN010000003.1 GCA_021203765.1 Coriobacteriaceae bacterium
CGCCGGACCCGCCCCGAAATCCGTCTGCAGGCAACAAAAAAGGCGCCAGATACGGCGCCTTTTTAGGTGGCATTTCGAATCTTTGCAGGGAATCGAATGCCGACAGTTACCGATGAAAGCTCTTCGATACACCGCCCTTTCTCTCGACAAACAGTGCGTCTGACGAGGCATGTCGCTGTCCCAAAGCACATGCCTTGTCTCTTCATGCTTGAAACGATAAAGTATACGGTTACCGTATAGTCAAGGGGAAATTTTGGGAAATTCCGAAAAAAAGTTGCTCTACAGCACCGGCGAGTTCGCCGAGCTGTGCGGCGTGAAGAAGCAGACGCTGTTCCACTACGACGAGATAGGCCTGCTCTGCCCCGAGACGGTGGAGGACAACGGCTACCGGCGCTACTCCTACAACCAGTACGAGACCTTCCTGCTCATCTCGTGCCTCAAAGAGGCGAACATGTCGCTTGCCGAGATCAAGGACTTTTTGGAGGAGGAGGACGAGGACAAGAAGGCCCGCATCGTCCAGGCGCGCATCTCCGCCCTCGACCAGCGCATCGCCTATCTCATGAACGTGCGCAAGATACTGTCGAACTCGTTTTCCAACCTCGGGATGACGGTCGGCACCAAGGAGGGCAACACCGACGAGATCCGCCTGGAGAACCGCCCCGAGATCGAGCTGTGGAAGAGCCGCCCGCTCAACCTCATGGACGACAAGGAGCTCGTCGAGGAGGTCGCCCGCATCGTCAAGCGCGTCGAGCCCTACGGTGTCTGCCTGGCAAGCGCCGACATCGCCGAGGGCATCTACGACAACCAGCGCCACCTCCTCGTCATGAAGCAGGAGAGTCTGAGTGACGAGGAGGCCCACGAGCTGGGGCTTTCGACCTACAAGCGCCCGGCGGGGCGCTACGGCGTCACCGACCAGCAGTCCGGCGAGGACGCCGAGGACGTCTACAAGCGCCTGTTGCAGTCGATGAAGGACTTCAACGAGATCCCCGGGGAGTTCTTCTTCGAGGAATACCCCCTCGAGCAGGGACGGGTCGACGGCGCGCCGCTGCGCATCGCGGTGCAGCTCATCCCCCAGGACGACTCGCCCTGGCACTAGGGGAGGGCGCAGGAGGGCCGGCGGGCTGCCCCCGCGCCGCTGCAATCTCAAAAAACCGGATACGTTTACTTGAAGTTGACGCCGGAGCCCGGCGGGTTGTCCTTGGGCACGACGTCGTGGGCGCCGCCTTCGATGATGGAGGTCGAGGACACGAGCGTGAGCTTTGCCTTCTCGCGCAGCTCGGGGATGGTGAGCGCCCCGCAGTTGCACATGGTGTGGCGGACCTTGGAAAGCGACATCGAGACGTTGTCGTGCAGGCTGCCGGCGTAGGGCACGTAGGAGTCGACGCCTTCCTCGAAGGTGAGGCCGTCTTTGCCGCCGACGTCGTAGCGCTGCCAGTTGCGTGCACGTGCGCTTCCCTCGCCCCAGTACTCCTTCATGTAGTTGCCGTTGACGTTGACGCGGTTGGTGGGGCTTTCCTCGAAGCGGGCGAAGTAGCGGCCGAGCATCATGAAATCGGCCCCCATGGCGAGCGCGAGCGTCATGTGGTAGTCCTGCACGATGCCGCCGTCGGCGCAGAGCGGGATGTAGACGCCGGTTTCCTCGAAGTACTCGTCGCGTGCCTTGGCGACCTCGATGACGGCCGTGGCCTGGCCGCGTCCGATGCCCTTCTGCTCGCGGGTGATGCAGATCGAGCCGCCGCCGATGCCGATCTTGACGAAGTCGGCGCCCGCCTCGGCCAAAAAGCGGAAGCCTTCTGCGTCCACGACGTTTCCGGCGCCGACATAGACATCCTCGCCGTACTCCTTGCGGATCCACTCGAGCGTCATGCGCTGCCAGTCCGAAAAGCCCTCGGAGGAGTCGATGCAGAGCACGTCGGCACCTGCGTCGAGCAGGGCCGGGACGCGTTCGGCGTAGTCGCGCGTGTTGATGCCGGCGCCGACGAAGTAGCGCTTGTCGTCGTCGAGGAGCTCGTCGGGGTTCTGCTTGTGCGAGTCGTAGTCCTTGCGAAAGACCAGCGAGGACAGGCAGCCGTTTTTGTCGACCACCGGCAGGGCGTTGAGCTTGTGCTCCCAGATGATGTCGTTGGCCTCGCTCAAGGTGCAGCCGTCGGGCGCGGTGATGAGGCTTTCGGACGGCGTCATGAAGTCGGCGACCTTGGTGGACGGGTCCATGCGGCTCGGGCGGTAATCGCGGCTCGTGACGATGCCGAGGAGCTTGCCGTACTGCTCGGCGCCCTCGGTGACCGGCATGGTGGAGTGCCCGGTCTGCTGTTTGAGGTCCATGACCTCCTGCATCGTCATGTCCGGGCTGATGTTGGTGTCCGATGGCACGAAGCCGGCCTTGTAGGATTTGACCTCGCGGATCATGTCGGCCTCGTCTTCCGGCGTCTGCGAGCCGTAGATGAACGAGCAGCCGCCCTCACGTGCCAGCGCGATGCCCATCTTGGGCCCGGAGACGGCCTGCATGATGGCCGAGACGAGCGGGATGTTCAAGGAAAGCGCCGCCTCTTCGCCCTTGCGGTGGCGCACCAGCGGCGTGCGCAGGCTGACGGAGTCGGGGATGCAGCTCGAGGAGGTGTGGCCGGGGACGAGCAGGTATTCGCTGAAGGTGTGTGACGGTTCGTCGAAGTAGTACGCCATGGCGGTCCTCTCTGCTGCGCGGGGCGGTATGGGTATCTGCATATTACTACAGACGAGCAGCGGTTTGAGCAGCAAGGTCGCGATTTGGGCGAATCGGGGAGGGGAGGGCGGCGCGGGTCGGGCTGCGGCAGCATGGCAGCGGAGTGCGGCTGCGGCGGCGCGGCAGCGTGACCTCGGGGTGCGGCAACAAAAAAGGCCGCCGGATGATCCGACGGCCCCGAGATGTCAGATGGTGGAGATAACGGGGATCGAACCCGTGACCTCATGACTGCCAGTCATGCGCTCTCCCAACTGAGCTATATCCCCAAAGGACAAGGTGGAATTCTACGCATTCGCCCCCGTGTTTGCAAGCAGAGGGGCACAAGCGAGCCTGCTGCGGAGGCGCGGCTGCCTGCCATGCGGGAGCAGGCAGTCCGCGCCCACACTTGGCGTCAAAATCGGGCCGAATGCAAATACGCTGGGCTGATTCCTGTCAAAACCGCACGAAATGATCCGCCTCGGAAAAAATCGAGGCTCCAAACGCCAAAAGGCACACGCATGTG
>JAJQAN010000015.1 GCA_021203765.1 Coriobacteriaceae bacterium
CGCACCGCGCTGCGGCAGGCGTCCATCGCCGTGTTGCCGCCGCCTACGATGGCGACTTTTTTCCCCATGACAAACGGCTCGTTCCGCTCGATCGCTCCGAGGAAATCGATGCCGCCGACGACGCCCGGAAGGTCCTCGCCCTCACAGCGCACGCCGGTAGATTTCCACGCGCCGATGCCGATGCAGACCGCGTCGTAGTCTTTCCGGATGCTTGCAAACGAAATATCTTTTCCGACTTTTGTGTTCGTAATGATCTCCACGCCCATCTCCCGGATCAGGTCGATCTCCTCTTCGAGCACTTCTTTCGGGAGGCGGTACTCAGGGATGCCGTAGCGGAGCATCCCGCCCGCGTGGGGCATCGCCTCAAAGATCGTGATCGCGTGGCCCTTCTGCCGCAAAAAGTATGCCATGGACAGGCCGTAGGGGCCGGCGCCGAGGATGGCGACACGCTTTCCGGTATCCGGCGCGCAATACGGCAGATACGGATCTTCGCCGTCGAGGTCATGCTCCCCGGCAAAGCGCTTCACGGCCGCGATCCCGATCGGTTCCTCGATCAGGCCTCTGCGGCACTCCTGCTCGCAGGGATGCGGGCAGACCCGCCCCAGGGAGGCCGGCAGCGGAATCCTCTCTTTGATAAGCTCCAGCGCCTCGCGGTAGCGCCCCAGCGCGACCAGGCCCACATAGCCCTGACAGTCGGTCTCGGCCGGACAGGCCTTCGCGCACGGAGGCCGGCAGTCGCCCTTGTGATTCGAGAGCAGGAGCTCTAAGTTCGTCTTGCGGGACTCCGTGATCCGTTCGCTGTGCGTGTGGATCACCATGTTCGGCGCCACTTCCGTCGCGCAGGATTTTAACAGCTTCGGGTTTCCTTCCACTTCCACGACACAGATACCGCACGCGCCGTAGATCTCCATCCGGTCATCGTAGCAGAACGTGGGGATGTAGATATCATTTTCTCTGGCCACCTGCAGGATCGTCTGTCCCGGCAGTGCCGTTACTTCTTTTCCGTCAATATTGATTCGATATTGTTTTATCATCCCATCCACCTCCTACTCGCACACGATCGCGTCGAACTTGCAGTTCTCCGCGCACCGGCCGCATTTGATACACTTTGCCGGATCGATCTTGTGCCGTTTCTTCGGGGTTCCGCTGATCGCCTGCACCGGACAGTTTCTCGCGCACAGCGTGCAGCCTCTGCACTTGTCCGTGATGTGATAGGTGATCAACGCCTTGCAGGCGTGCGCCGTGCATTTGTGGTTGTAGATGTGATCTTCGTATTCGTTCCGGAAATAGCGCAGCGTCGTAAGGACCGGGTTCGGGGCCGTCTGGCCGAGGCCGCACATCGCGCCGTCCCGCACCTTGGTCGCCAGCTCCTCGAGGAGCTCGATGTCGCCGTCGCGCCCTTCGCCGTTGCAGATGCGCTCCAGGATCTCCAGCATGCGCTTCGTCCCCACGCGGCAGTAGGTGCATTTTCCGCAGGATTCACTCTGGGTAAAATTGAGAAAATACCGGGCCATATCGACCATGCAGGTCGTCTCGTCCATGACGATCATGCCGCCGGATCCGACGATCGCGCCCGTCTTGGTAATGTGCTCATAGGAGACCGGGGTGTCGATCAGTTTCGCCGGGATACATCCGCCGGACGGGCCGCCCATCTGGACCGCCTTAAACTTCTGATCGTTCTTGATGCCGCCGCCGGTTTTGTAGATGACGTTCTTAAGCGACTGCCCCATCGGGACCTCTACGAGGCCTCCCTTTTTGATCTTGCCGGCCAGCGCGAACACCTTCGTGCCGTTGCTCTCCTCCGTTCCGAGAGCCGCGAACGCCTCTCCGCCGTTGCGGATGATCCACGCCACATTGGCAAAGGTCTCCACGTTGTTGATATTGGTCGGTTTCTGCCAGTACCCTTTTTGCGCCGGGAACGGGGGTTTAAGACGCGGCATGCCGCGCTCGCCCTCGAGCGAAGCGATCAGCGCCGTCTCCTCACCGCAGACAAACGCGCCGGCGCCCTCCTTGATGCGGATGTCAAAATCCCAGTCCGTTCCGAAGATGCCCTTTCCGAGGAAGCCCTTTTCGCGCGCCTGTTTCAGCGCGATGTTGAGGCGCTCGATCGCGAGCGGATACTCCGCGCGGACATAGATGATACCCTCGATGGCCCCCATCGCGTAACCGCCGATGATCATGCCCTCCAGGACCGCGTGCGGGTCGCCTTCCAGGACACTCCGGTCCATGAATGCGCCCGGGTCGCCCTCGTCCGCGTTGCAGACGATGTATTTTTCATCTCCGGCACTGCCCCGTGCCGAGTTCCACTTAAACCAGGTCGGGAATCCCGCGCCGCCTCTGCCGCGCAGCCCGGCCACCTTGATCTCCTCGATGACGTCCATCGGCGTCATCTCGGTGAGCGCCTTTTCTGCGGCCGCATAGCCGTCCGTCGCGAGATACTCCTCGATGTGCTCCGGGTTGATGATGCCGCAGTTGCGCAGGACGATTCTCTTTTGATGCTCCAGAATGTCCGCGTCCTCCGGCGCGATCACGCTGTCCTCATCGACCTTCCCGCCGACCAAGTGTTTCTTTACAATGGCCTCCACCTTATCCGGCGTCACCTTCACATAACGGGCCGCAAGCGTCCCGTCGTCGTCATAGACGTCGACGATCGGTTCTAAAAAGCAGGTGCCGATGCAGCCTGCCTTTGTCAGGGTTACATTTTTTACTTTTTTCGCTTTGATCTGTTTTTGAAATTCCGCTTCGGTCTTCTTCGCGCCGCTGGCGATGCCGCAGCTTCCCTGTCCGATCACTACTTTCATTCCGACACCCCCTCATTTTCTCTGGCACGGATCTCATCCAGGATCTTCACAACGGAATCCTTGTTCAGACTGCTGTACGTCTCCTCTCCGTCCTTCGTCTTTACCATCATCACGGGAGCCAGAGAACAGCACCCGAGACAGTTCACGTGATTTAACGTAAACAGTCCGTCCTCCGTCGTCTCGCCGTCCTCGATGCCGAGGTGTTCCACGACCGCCTCGAGCACACGATCCGATCCGTTGACATGGCAGGCGGTGCCCTGACACATCATGAGCAGATACTTGCCGATCGGCTCCAGCCGAAACTGGGCGTAAAAAGTAGCCACCCCGTAGATTTTCGCCGGGAGGATGCCCGTTTTCCGCGAAATGTACGAAATGGCTTCTTCCGAAAGGTACCCATAGATGTCCTG
>JAJQAN010000057.1 GCA_021203765.1 Coriobacteriaceae bacterium
CCTCGACGAGGCGCTGCCAGCTCATCTCGCCCGGCTCGACCAGGTGGGTGATGAGGAGCGCAAGGGTCGTTTCCAGGCCGATCGTGCCGAAGGGGGCGATCTCGAACTCGAGGGCCTTCTCGTGCGCCGCATGGGGCGCATGATCGCTTGCAACGATGTCGATGGTCCCGTCGATGAGGGCGGCCTGCAGGGCCTCGGTGTCCTTTTTGGTGCGCAGCGGCGGGTTGACCTTCAGGTTGGTGTTGTAGGTGTCGGCGTCGATGTCGTCTTCGGTCAAGAAGAGATGGTGCGGGGTGACCTCGCAGGTGACGGGGATGTCACGCTTTTTGGCGACGCGGATGCGTTCGACGCCGCCGGCCGTGGTCACGTGCTGGATGTGCACATGGCAACCGGTGAGCTGTGCCAAGGCGATGTCGCGGGCGATCTGGGTCTCCTCGCCCTGTGCGGGCCAGCCGGCCAGCCCGAGACGGGTGGAGGCGGCGCCTTCGTTCACGACGCCGGCACCGACGATATCATCGTCTTGGCAGTGGCTTAAGACCGGTGCATCGAACATCTTGGCGTAGTCCATCACCTGGCGCATCATGCCGCCGTCCTGGATGCCGTGCCCGTCGTCGGAAAAGGCGACAGCCCCGGCATCTGCCATATCACCCATCTCGGCGAGCTCGACACCCTCGAGCCCCTTCGTGCAGGCTCCGAGCGGATAGACCTTCGTGCGCCCCGGCTCATAGGCGGCCTGTTCTATGACGTAGCCGATGCCGGAGGCGGTGTCGCAGACCGGATCGGTATTGGCCATGGGGACCACGCCGCAAAAGCCACCGGCGGCCGCAGCGCGCATGCCGGTCAGGATCGTCTCCTTGTATTCCTGTCCCGGATCGCGAAAGTGCACATGCACGTCGACGAGGCCGGGCAGTACATAGTGCCCCGTGCAGTCGATCGTCGTGCACTTGTCCGGCTCTTCGATATCCGTACCGACCTCGACGATTTCCCCGTCGCGGATGAGGATGTCGGCGACCTCGTCGATCTCCGTCTGCGGATCGACGAGATGGCCGCCCTTAAGCAGCAATGCCATTGCTATCGCCCCCCAATAGTAGATACATGACAGCCATGCGGACGGCGACGCCCGCATTTACCTGATCGAGCAGGACGGTGCGCTCCGAGTCAGCGGCCTCGGCCGTGAGCTCGACACCGCGGTTGACCGGCCCGGGATGCATGATGATGGCATCGGGCTTCATACGCTCCATGCGCTCGGTATCCAGACCGTAGAGCAGGGCGTATTCGCGCAGGGACGGCAGCGGCGCGTTTTCGAGGCGCTCGAGCTGTATGCGCAGCATGTAGACGACGTCGAGTTCGGGCAGAAGCTCGTCGAGCGAGTAGGCGTAGTCCGCGCCGAGGGTCTCCGGCTCGGCCGGCATGAGCGTCGCCGGGCCGATCACGTACGGGGTCGCGCCGAGCATCTTGAGCAGCGGGACGAGCGAGCCAACCACCCGGCTGTGGGATATGTCGCCGACGATGCCGACCTTGAGGCCCTCGAAGCCGCCCTTCTCCTCGCGGATGGTGAAAGCGTCGAGCAGGGCCTGGGTGGGATGTTGGTGCTTGCCGTCGCCGCCGTTGACGATGTGGGCGTCCATGTGGCGCGCGAGCAGGCGCGGCGCCCCGGCCATGCGGTGCCGGATGACGACCAGGTCGCAGTTCATCGCCGAAAGCGTCTCGGCGGTGTCGGCGAGGCTTTCGCCCTTCTGCGTGGATGAGGTGGAGGCGGAGAAGTTGATCGTGTCGGCGGACAGGCGCTTGCCCGCGATCTCGAAGGAGGTGCGGGTGCGCGTGGAAGGCTCCAAGAAGAGGTTGACGATGGTGCGTCCGCGCAGGGTGGGGAGCTTTTTGAGCGGGCGGTCGTTGACCTCCTTGAAGGAGCGCGCCGTGTCGAGGATCTCCATGATCTCGTCGACGCTGTAGTCCTGTATGTCGATGAGGTGCTGCTGGCTAATCATCGGAATCGCCCAGCACTTTTTTGAAGGCCTCGGTCAGGGCGCCGGCGCTGTCGACTTCGGCAGCGCTCGCACGTCCATCGGACTCGAGTATCTCGACCGTGGTGCGTCCGTCGAGCTCCTCCTTGAAAAAGCGTACGTTCTCCTCGGGGCTGCTCGGGACGTTCTTGCCGACGAAGTCCGCCCGGATGGGCAGTTCGCGGTGGCCGCGATCGACGAGGACCGCGAGCTGTATGCGCGCCGGACGTCCCAGGTCCATGACCGCGTCGAGGGCGGCGCGTATCGTGCGGCCGGTGTAGAGGACGTCGTCGACGAGGACGACCGTCTTGTCATCGAGCGGGAAGGGCACGTCGGTCATGTGGACCTGCGGGTTGAGCTGGGAGGCGACGTCGTCGCGGTAGAAGCTGATGTCGAGCCTGCCGACCGGCACCCGCACTCCTTCGATGCTTTCGATGCAGTTGGCGAGCTCGGCGGCGAGCAGGTCGCCGCGCGTGACGATGCCGACCAAGATGAGGTCGTCTGCTCCGTTGTTTGCTTCGAGGATTTCGTGGGCGATGCGCGTCAGCGCACGTGATACGGCCGTCTCGTCCATGACGACCGCCTTTGTCTTCAAAGACGCCATGAGAACCATCCCTTTTCGGCCTCTCTGGACCGCCAGTTAAAGGTTTTCGCTCGGACGATAGTACCACCATAACAAGATATAAAAGATGAGAATTTTGCGAATCTTCGGGTACTTCGGAACCGTTGGGCGGAGACGCTGGATACCTGCTCCAAGTTTTCGCAGGCACACCAGCATCTCCTTGAATCTGCACCCTAAATTGAAGCATGCGGAGAGACGCAAAATTCTCTCCTATGCGGTTATGGCGGTGCTGTCGTCCTCACTCATAGGGGGAAGGTCAAGGGCGGGGTGTGGGGTACCCTCTCCAAGTTTTCGAGGGCACTCCCACACCTCTGGAATCGTTACTGGCACTTTCGAAGTTTCGAGGAATGCGGGAAATTCTGCGACACACTTTTAATGGTGGGACTATCGCCCTCACTCATGAGGGGAAAGGGCATCCACAACAGCATTGAGGAGGTGGGTGGCGA
>JAJQAN010000040.1 GCA_021203765.1 Coriobacteriaceae bacterium
CTCATCACCCACCTGGTCGAGCCGGGCGAGATGAGCTGGCAGCGCCTCGTCGAGGCCTGCGCCATCGCCCCGCGCGAGCTGCTCCACATCGACCCGGTCACCTTCGAGAAGGGATCGGCCGCCGACATCACCGTCGTCGACCCGGATGAGACCTGGACGGTCACCGCAGACGGATTTATCTCCAAGGCGAGCAACTCCGCCTTCATCGGCGAGGAGCTCACCGGGCGTGCGACCGACGTCTTCACGGACGGCTATGCAAGCCTTGAGGAAGGAAAGGTGACGTTTTAGATGGCGTTGGTCAAAGGCGATCCGGCCGTACTGCTGCTCGAGGACGGCACCGTCTTCAAAGGCTATGCCTGCGGCAAGCGCGGCGAGGCGACCGGCGAGGTCTGCTTCAACACCTCGCTCACGGGATATCAGGAGATCGCCAGCGACCCGTCCTATGCCGGGCAGATCGTGACGATGACCTACCCGCAGATCGGCAACTACGGCACCAACGCCGAGGACATGCAGGCGCGCCAGGCCTTCTGCGACGGCTTCGTGGTGCGTGACCTCTGCGACAAGCCGCACAACTTCCGCTCCACCTCCACGATGGGGGACTTCCTGGAAGCGCAGGGCGTCGTCGGCATCGAAGGCGTCGACACCCGCAAACTCGTACGCCACATCCGCGACGCCGGTGCGATGAACGGCATCATCTCCTCGGAAGACACCGACGTCGACTCCCTGGCCGCCAAGCTGAAGAAGGCACCGACGCTCGTGGGCCGCAACCTGGTCGACAAGGTCTCGGTCACAGAACCCTATACGCTGCCGCCGTACAATTGCGAGAAGCGATTCCGCGTGGTCGCCTTCGACTGCGGCATCAAGACCGGTATCTTAGCCGGGCTTGCAACCAACGGCTGCGAGGTCGTCGTCGTACCCTACGACACCTCGGCCAAAGACGTCCTGGCCTGCAAGCCCGACGGCGTCTTCGTCTCCAACGGACCGGGAGATCCCGGCCCGGTCACGGCCGTGCAGAAGACCATCCGCGAGCTGCTCGGCAAAAAGCCGCTCTTCGGCATCTGCCTCGGACATCAGCTCATCTCCCTGGCTGCCGGCGCGGACATCGAAAAGCTCAAGTTCGGGCACCACGGCGGCAACCAGCCGGTCATGAACCTGCGCACCGGCACCGTCGAGATCACCGCCCAAAACCACGGCTTCGGCCAGGTCTTCTCCTCGCTGGGAAAGCTCATCCCCGAGGAATCAGGCGGCTTTACCGACCACGTCGACGACCTGCGCTTCTGGTCCGAGAAGCGCATCGCGCCGGTCGTGGACAACAAAGACTACGGCCGCATCCAGCTCACCCACGTCAATTTGAACGACGGCACGCCCGAGGGCATGTCGTTTCTGGACATCCCGGCGTTTTCCCTGCAGTACCACCCGGAGGCCTCGCCCGGCCCGGACGACTCCAAGTACCTCTTCTGCGCCTTTACCCGCCTGATGGAGGGACGTGAGGACTACCTCGACATCGAGGTGCGCGAGATGCGTACCTTCAAGGCAGGGGAGGTGGCCTGAGGATGCCGCGCCGCGACGACATACAAAAGATCCTCCTCATCGGGTCGGGCCCCATCGTCATCGGCCAGGCCTGCGAGTTCGACTACTCGGGCACCCAGGCCTGCAAGGTGCTCAAGGAGGACGGCTACGAGGTGGTCCTCGTCAACTCCAACCCGGCGACGATCATGACCGACCCGTCCATGGCCGCCCGCACCTACGTCGAGCCGATCACCCCCGACACGCTCCGTCAGATCATCATCAAGGAGAAGCCCGACGCGCTGCTGCCCAACATGGGCGGCCAGACCGGCCTCAACTGCGCGGTCGAGCTCGCCGAGGCCGGCTTTTTGGAGGAGCAGGGCGTCGAGCTCATCGGCTGCAACCTCGCCGCCATCCAGAAGGGCGAGGACCGCAAGCTCTTCAACGAGGCGATGGAAAACATCGGCCTGAAGTGCGCGAAGAGCGGCTATGCCTATTCGGTGGCAGATGCCGAACAGCTCGCCGACGAGATCGGGTTCCCGCTCGTCTTGCGTCCGAGCTACACCTTGGGAGGCGCCGGCGGCGGCATCGCCTACAACCGCGACGAGCTGCGCGACATCGTCGCCCAGGGGCTCGACCTCTCACCGGCCGGCGAGGTCCTCGTCGAGCAGTCGGTCATCGGCTGGAAGGAATACGAGATGGAGGTCATGCGCGACGGCGCCGGCAACGGCATCATCGTCTGCTCCATCGAAAACTTCGACGCCATGGGCATACACACGGGCGACTCCATCACGGTCGCCCCGGCCCAGACCCTGACAGACGTCGAATACCAGTACATGCGCGACGCCTCGCTTGCCATCCTCGAGGAGATCGGGGTGGAGACCGGCGGCTCCAACGTGCAGTTCGCCATCAACCCCGACGACGGCTCCATGATCGTCATCGAGATGAACCCGCGGGTGAGCCGCTCGTCGGCCCTGGCGAGCAAGGCGACCGGCTTCCCCATCGCCAAGATGGCGGCCAAGCTCGCCGTCGGCTACACCCTCGACGAGATCGTGAACGACATCACCAAGGCCACCCCGGCCTGCTTCGAGCCGAGCATCGACTACTGCGTGGTCAAGGTGCCCCGCTTCGCCTTCGAAAAGTTCAAAGAGGCCGACGACACCCTTTCGACCCGCATGAAGGCGGTCGGCGAGGTCATGGCCATCGGCCGCACCTTCGAGGAGAGCCTCGGCAAGGCCATGCGCTCGCTCGAAAACGGACGCATGGGGCTCGGGCGTGACGGCGCCGACGAGTTCGACGAGGCGCATTTCATGAGCGAGGTGTCCACGCCGACCGACCGGCGCATCTACTACATGGCCGAGGCGCTGCGCCGCGGGACCTCTCCCGAGGAGGTCGCCGACCTCACCAACATCGACCTGTGGTTCGTCGAGCGCCTCGCCGACATGGTCGCCGTGGAAAACGAGGTCGACGGCCACAAGCTGGACGAGATCGACGAACCGCTCATGCGCACGGCCAAACGCTACGGCCTCTCCGACTTCCAGATCGCGCATATGACCGGCACGACGGAGCGTGAGGTGCGCGCCCGCCGCAAGGAGCTGGGCGTGATCGGCACCTTCAAGATGGTCGACACCTGCGCCGCCGAGTTCGAATCCTCCACGAGCTACTACTACAAGACCTACGAGGAGGAGGACGAGGTCAGGCCCTGCGACCGCAAGAAGGCCCTCATCATCGGCGCCGGCCCCAACCGCATCGGCCAGGGCATCGAGTTCGACTACTGCTGCGTGCACGCCTCCTTCGCGCTGGCGGACATGGGATACGAGACGATCATGGTCAACTGCAACCCCGAGACCGTCTCGACCGACTACGACACCTCGGCACGCCTCTACTTCGAGCCGATCACCTACGAGGACGTCATGGACATCATCGACGCCGAGCAGCCCGACGGGGTCGTCGTCACCTTGGGCGGGCAGACCCCGCTCAAGCTCGCCCAGGCGCTCCAGGACGAGGGCGTCAACATCTTCGGCACCAAGCCCGAGGCGATCGACAGAGCCGAGGACCGCGAGCGGCTCAGCGTCATCCTCGACGAGATGGAGATACCCTATCCGGCGGCCGGGACGGCCAGCTCGCTTACCGAGGCGCTCGAGGTCGCCCAGAAGATCGGCTATCCACTGCTCGTGCGCCCGAGCTACGTCTTGGGCGGACGCGGCATGGTCATCGCCTACGATGCGGCCTACCTGGAGACCTACATGGGCGAGGCGGCGCGCGTCTCGCCGGACCACCCGGTCTATCTCGACGCCTTCCTCGAATCGGCGACCGAATGCGACGTCGACGCGCTCTGCGACGGCGACGAGGTCTACATCGGCGCCATACTCGAGCACATCGAGGAGGCCGGGATCCATTCGGGCGACTCGGCCTGCTGCACCCCGCCGTTCAGCCTCTCCGACGGCGTCATCGACGACATCAAGGACTGCACGCGCCGTCTGGCCCTGGCCGTCGACGCCCAGGGGCTCATCAACATCCAGTACGCCGTCAAGGACGGCAAGGCCTACGTCATCGAGGTCAACCCGCGCGCGAGCCGCACCGTGCCCTTCGTCAGCAAGGCGATCGGCGTGCCGCTCGCCAAGTGCGCCGCCCACATCATGGTGGGGGAGAAGATCGCCGATTTGGGCCTGCCCGACCCCGACCGCGACATCGGCTACTTCGCCGTCAAGGAGGCCGTCATGCCTTTCGGGCGCTTCCCGGGAAGCGACGTCGTGCTCGGCCCGGAGATGAAGTCGACCGGCGAGGTCATGGGGATCGCGGACGACTTCCCGGCGGCCTATGCCAAGACCCAGCTCGCCATCGACTACGCGATGCCGGATGCCGGCAAGGTCTTCGTCTCGGTCTGCGACCGCGAGAAGCGCAACATCATCCCCATCGCGCATGCCCTGGTCGATATGGGCTTTTCCATCGTGAGTACGGGCGGGACCGCCCGCATGCTGGCCTCCAACGGCCTGGCGGTGGAGACGGTCCGCAAGATGCAGGAGCAGCGCCCCAACATAGGCGACATGATCTCCAACGACGAGATCCAGATGCTCATCAACATCCCGTTCGGACAGGAGACCCGCGGGGACGCCTTCCAGCTGCGGAGCGCGGCGGTGCGCAACGGCATCTGCTACGTGACGACGCTCGCCGGCGCCAACGCCATGATCCAGGCGATATCCGCCCGGGCGGACGGCCGGCTCGCACCGGTCGCCCTCCAGGATTTCCCGCAGTTCGAGATCTAGGGGGAGCCATGGAAAAGACCGTCGAACAAGGACGTCTGCTCGGCCTCGACGAGGTCGCCGACGGCATCTTCTGCGCCGAGGTCCTCGCGCCGTTTATCTGCGAGCATGCCCTTCCCGGCCAGTTCGTGCAGGTCAAGGTCGAAGAGGCCTCCGTGCAGCTGCTCCGCATCCCGCTCTGCGTCTACGACGTCAATCCCGAGATCAACTCCATCGAGCTCTTCTTCGAGGTGCGCGGGGAGGGCACCGAACAGTTGAGCCGCCTGCACATGGGCGATGCCGTAAGCATCGTCGGGCCGCTCGGTGACGGCTGGCACATCCCGGCCGACATGAGAAGCGCCCTGCTCATCGGGGGAGGCCTGGGGGCGGCCACGCTCAACCTGCTCGCCCGCGCCATACAGCAGCGCGGCGCGTCCCTCGACTTCGTCTTGGGCGTCCCGAGCGCCGACCAGCTCGCCTTCCGCGACCGCTTCGAGCGCAGCGTCGAACTTGCCGGCGGCAGCCTCAAGATCGCCACCGACGACGGCTCCGAGGGTCATCACGGCCTGTGCACCGACCTTTCCGATCCGCTCATCGCGGAGGGCGGCTACGACTACATCGCCGTCTGCGGACCGACCCCGATGCTGCGTGCCGCCGTGCCCGCGGCGATTGCAAGCGACGCTGCCGTCGAGGTCTGCCTCGAATCCCTCATGGCCTGCGGCATCGGTGCCTGCCTCTCCTGCGTGGTAAAGACCACAGACGGCCTCAAGCGCTGCTGCACGGACGGCACGGTCTTCGACGCGAGGGAGGTCCTCTGGTGAAGATGAACGTGGACATCGGCGGACTGCAGATGAAAAACCCCGTCACCTGCGCCTCGGGGACCTTCGGCTCCGGTCGTGAGTTCGCCGACTTCTTCGACATCACGCGCCTGGGGGCGGTCACGACCAAGGGCGTCTCGCTTGAGCCCTGGGAGGGAAACGACACGCCGCGCATGGCCGAGACCGCATCCGGCATGCTCAACTCCATCGGCCTGCAGAACCCCGGCGTGGAAGCCTTCTGCGCAGAGACCCTGCCGTGGATCGCCGAGCGTGACGTGCCCGTCATCGTCAACGTCTCCGGCCACAGCGAGGACGAATACGCCCAGGTCATAGCCCGTCTCGAGGAGGAGGCCGTGGACGCCTACGAGATCAACATCTCGTGTCCCAACGTCGACGCCGGCGGCATGGCCTTCGGGTGCGACGCCAAGCTTGCCGCCTCGGTCGTGGCTGCCTGCCGCGCGCAGACCGGACGGCCGCTCATCGCCAAGCTCACCCCCAACGTCACCGACATCTGCGAGATTGCACGTTCCTGCGTGGACGCCGGATGCGACGCCTTGAGCCTCATCAACACCGTGCTCGGCATGGCGATCGACGCGCAGCGCCGCCGTCCGAAGCTGGCACGCGTCACCGGCGGGCTTTCCGGCCCCGCCATCAAGCCGATCGCCCTGCGCGACGTCTACGAGGTGCACCGTGCCGTCGACGTGCCGCTCATCGGCATGGGCGGCATCATGTGTGCCGAAGACGCCGTCGAGTTCCTGCTCGCCGGCGCAACGGCCGTCGCCGTCGGCACGGGCAACTTCGTCGACCCGGACACCTGCGCCGACGTCGTGAGCGGCCTGGTGGCCTACGGCGACGAACACGGCATAGACGACATACACGAGCTGATCGGCGGCTTGGAGGTGGACGCGTGAGCTTCGGGGAGATACCGCGACGTGACCGCATCATCGTCGCTCTGGACTGCGCGGCCGGCGAGGCGGTCAAGCTCGGCAAGCAGCTTTCCGGCCATGCGGCCTGGGTCAAGGTCGGGATGACGCTGTTCTACGAGGTCGGCCCGGCCATCATCCGCACCTTCCACGACATGGGATTTGAAGTCTTCGTCGACCTCAAGCTCCACGACATCCCGCACCAGGTGCTCGGCGCGGCATCCTCGCTCGCGGCCGCCGACGCCGACCTCATCACCGTCCACGCCGCAGGGGGCCCAGAGATGATGCGGCAGGCCGCCGCCGGGGCCACACGGGGCGCCGCCCTCCACGGCACGACGCGCCCGCTCGTCTGCGCGGTCACGGTGCTCACCAGCATGGACGATGCCGACCTGGCCGAGATCGGCGTGGACCGCCCCGTCGCCGAACAGGTCGTCTCCTTGGCACAGCTTGCCAAGGAAGCCGGCCTCGACGGGGTCATCTGCTCCCCGAAGGAAGCCACCGAGCTGCGGGGGCTGCTCGGAGGAGATGCCGCCGTCATCACCCCCGGCGTGCGCCCGGCCGGCACCGCGACCCAGGACCAGAAGCGCATCACGACGCCGCTTGCGGCCTTCGAATCCGGCGCCTCCCACATCGTCATCGGCCGTCCCGTCACCGGCGCGGCAGATCCGGCCGCCGCCTTCGACGAGATCGCCGCCTCGCTGGAACGTGAGTGAGAAAAAGGAGCCTGTCATGGACCGAGACGAGATCATAGAAATCTTCACCGACGCCGGGGCGATACGCCACGGCCACTTCCAGCTGACGAGCGGCCGGCACGCCGACACCTACATCCAGTGCCAGCGCGTCATGGAGTCCCCGACGACCACCTACAAGCTCGCCCAGGAGGCCGTCAAGAGCCTGCCGAAGGAGACGCTCGATCAGATCGACGTCGTCGTCAGCCCCGCGATCGGGGGCATCACCTGGGGCTTCGCGGTCGCCCTGGTCCTCGACGTGCGCTGCATCTTCGCCGAGCGGGTCGAGGGTAAGATGACGTTCCGGCGCTCCTTCGAGGTCGAGGCGGGTTCCAAGGCCCTCGTCTGCGAGGACGTCGTCACCACCGGCGGCTCGGTCAAGGAGGTCTGCGACCTCATCGAGGACGCGGGGGCCGAGGTCCTCGCCGTCATCTCCCTCATCGACCGCAAGACCGACCGGAAGTTCTCCCAGCCGTTCTATCCCCTCCTGGAATTTCCCACCGATTCGTGGGAGGCGGCCGACTGCGAGCTCTGCAAAGCCGGCGAGCCGATCACCCAGCCGGGCTCGCGAAACATCAAGCGATAAGCCGCAGAAAACCCCTTCCACCCGCAGCTAGGGATTATTGTTGCCCGAAAACAAACGCCCCCTCCTGGCCGTTCACGGAACGCTGTCACGGGCTCGGAAAATGTTCGGATATTTTTTTGACGAACATGCTTTACTGCTCTATAGTTTGGGGCAACGGTGTTAACCGCAATTTTGTAAAGGGTGCTTCCCTCTTCGAGTGTATTTGCGGACGCTCGCGCAAGGAGGGGGATCCATGCAGGTTCCACCTGCGCAAGAAGGGAGTAACCATGGCACTGCCTGAACTCACCGATGAGCAGCGCAAGGCCGCCCTGGAAAAGGCAGCCGAGTCTCGTCGGGCCCGTGCCGAGCTGCGCGAACAGCTCAAGTCCGGAAAGATGAGCATTTCCCAGGTGCTCGCAAAGTCCGACGATCCGATCGTTTCTCGCATGAAGGTTTCCATGCTCATCGAATCGCTGCCCGGCTATGGCAAGGCCAAGGCCGCCAAGATCATGGAAGAGCTGCAGATCTCCTCTTCCCGCCGCGTCAAAGGCCTCGGCACACGTCAGCGTGAGCAGCTCGTCGAGCGTCTCTCGAAGTAAATACCTTTTACAGCAGGAGTCTCAGCCGTCCGATCGTCCAGGTCGGGCGGCTGTTTCTTTGTCTTGTGCCTTAAGGGAGGGGATGAAGGGCATGCCAAACGGGGTCTTGCTGGTCGTCTCCGGCCCGTCCGGGGCCGGCAAGGGCACGCTCGTCGGCAGGTTGGCCGAACGTGACGACCGCGTCTGGGTCTCCGTCTCGGCGACCACCCGTGCCCCGCGCGAAGGCGAGCGCGAGGGCGTCCACTACCTCTTCTACACGGTCGAGGACTTCGAGGACGCCATCGCAGACGACGCCTTCATCGAGTGGGCGCGTGTCCACGGCAACTACTACGGCACCCCGGTCGCACCCATCTACGAGCATCTCGAGGCAGGCGACGTCGTCATACTCGAGATCGACGTGCAGGGCGCCTTCCAGGTCAAGGAGCGCTTTCCCGACGCGGTCCTGGTCTTCGTCACCACGCCGAGCATGGAGGAGCTCAGATCCCGCCTGGAGGGGAGGGGCACCGACAGCGAAGAGGCGATCGAGACGCGGCTTGCCAACGCCGAAGGGGAGCTTTCCTACATCCCACGCTACGACTACGTCATCGAAAATGACGATTTGGAGCAGGCTACCGAAGAGCTTGCTTCCGTGGTAGAATCACAGGTCGCACACTGACGACCGCAACGCAAAGGAGCAGCACGACATGTCAATCATTGAGCCCCGCATCGATGTGCTTTTGGACAAGACCGAAGGAGACAAGTACCTGCTCTGCGCCCTTTCGGCCAAACGTGCCCGGGACATCAACGACATGATGCGCGGCCAGCGCGACCGTGCCGTGGCCCTGCAATCCGCCAGCGAGATCGCGGAATTCGCCGGCCGCAAGCCCCTCTCCCTGGCGATGGAGGAAATCGCCCGCGGCGAGGTCTCCTACGATGCCGAGGCGTTCCACAACGAGGAATAGAACCCTTCCCTTGTCCGAGCGCGTCTGCCTCATCCACTATCACGAAATCGGCCTGAAGGGCCGCAACCGTTCCACCTTCGAGCGCCGTCTCCTGGCAAACCTGGAGGCGGCACTTTCGTCTTGGGAGCCGATAAGCATCACCCGCATCGCCGGACGGCTCCTCATCATCCCCAAAAACGAAGAGGACCTCGATCGGATCTGCGAGGCCTGCAGACGTACGCCGGGCGTCGTGCGCGTCTCGTGCGGCTGGAGATGCGAGCGTAGCGAGGAGGAGATGGACGCCTGCGCGAAGCTCGCCCTCTTCGACTGCGGGGATTTCGAGACCTTCAAGGTCGCCGCACGCCGCTCCAACACCGACTACCCCGTCGATTCGATGACGCTCAACCAGACGATCGGGGCGTATCTGTGCGAGGCCGCGCCGGACAAGAAGGTGCAGATGAAGGATCCCGACGTCACCGTGCACGTCGAGGTCGTGCAGGGCAGCGTCTACGTCTACTCACGTACCGAACCCGCCGTCGGCGGCCTGCCGGTCGGAAGCTCCGGGCGGGTCGTCTCGCTGCTTTCGAGCGGCATCGACAGCCCGGTCGCCTCGTGGCGGATGATGAAGCGCGGCGCCGTCGTCATCGGCGCACACTTCTCCGGCCGCCCCGAGACCTCCGATGCAAGCGAGTATCTGGTCGACGAGATCGCCGAGACGCTTGCGCCCTACGCCGGGCTGGCACGCGTCTACACCGTCGCCTTCGGCACCTACCAAAAGCGCATCGCCGAGGTCTGCCCGCCCAAGCTGCGCATCATCTTGTACCGCCGCCTCATGCTGCGCGTCGCCTCCCGCATCGCCGAGGTGGAACACGCGCAGGCGCTCGTGACCGGCGAGTCGCTCGGGCAGGTCGCCTCCCAGACGCTCGACAACATCCGCACGGTCGACTCCTGCGTTGACCTTCCGGTCCTGCGCCCCCTCATCGGCACGGACAAGACCGAGATCATCGAGGAGGCCGAAGATCTCGGCACCTTCGAGATCTCCTCGCGTCCCGCCGAGGACTGCTGCACGCTCTTCATGCCGCGCTCCCCGGCGACCCATGCGCGCATCCGCGAATGCGAGGCGGCCGAAAAGGACTATCCGCTCAAGGACTGGATCGACGAGATCATGGGCGACCTGGAATACAAGGACTATCCCTGCCCGGCGTATCATGAGGGTGAGGCGTCGCATACGGAACATGAGGCCGCGGAAGATAAGCCCGCGGCGGAAAGGACGGACTAGATGGATTCGAGCCAGCTGCGACTGACGATACCGGCACACATCGACATGGCGAACCTCTGCGGCCCCGGCGACTGCATACTGCGCAGCATCGAGGAGCACTTCGACGCGCGGGTGACGCTCAACGGCGACCAGCTCGTCGTCACCGGCAGCTCGAGTGAGATCCCGCTCGTGTCCTCGCTGGTCTCCGATCTGGTGCAGACGATCGAGGACGGGGGAGCGCCCAAGGTCGAGGAGGTGGAGCGCTCCTGCGAGCTGCTCCGTTCCTCGTCGCTGTCGCCCTCGACCTTGCGCGAGGACGTGCTGCTCACCTACCGCGGCCGCGCCATCCGTCCCAAGACCGCCGGCCAGAAGCGCTACGTCGACGCCATCCGCACCAACACCGTCACCTTCTGCATCGGACCGGCGGGCACCGGCAAGACCTATCTGGCCATGGCGATGGCCGTCTCCGCGCTCAAGCGCAAGGAGATCGGCCGCATCATACTGACCCGCCCGGTCGTCGAGGCCGGCGAAAACCTCGGATTCCTGCCCGGCACGCTCACCGAGAAGGTCGACCCCTACGTCCGCCCGCTCTACGACGCGCTCTTCGACATGATGGACATGGAGAAGGGGAACAGCCTGCTCGAGCAGGGCATCATCGAGATCGCCCCGCTCGCCTTCATGCGCGGGCGCACCTTCAACGACGCCTTCCTTATACTCGACGAGGCGCAGAACACCACACCCGAACAGATGAAGATGTTTCTGACGCGCCTGGGGTTCGCCTCCAAGATCGTCGTGACCGGGGACGTGACCCAGCAGGACCTGCCGCACGGCGTCTCGGGCCTGCGCGACGTCCGCAACGTGCTCGAGGGCATGGACGACATCGCCTTCTGCGACCTGACCGGTGCCGACGTGGTGCGCCACAACCTGGTCGCCCGCATCGTGAGCGCCTACGACGACGCCGAGGCGGCCGGCGGAGGCGAAGCCGTCGCGTCCGAGGACGGGGAGGACGACTGAAGGGGCGTGGACGTCTGCGTCGACATCACCGGCGTCGAAGGCGACGAGGAGGAGCGCATCGCCGATCTGGCACGCTTCGCGCTCGCGCATATGAAGGTGCCGGTGGACTGCGAGCTATCGATCAGCTTCGTCGGCACCGGCGAGATCCGAAAGCTCAACGACGAGTACCGTGACACCGACAGCCCCACCGACGTGCTCTCCTTTCCCTGCGACGACGTCTGGGAGGCGGAAAGCGGGGGTCCCACCGTCCTGCTCGGCGACATCGTCATCTGCCCCGAGGTCGTGGAAGAACACGCCGCGGCCTACCAGACCTCCCCGCAGGACGAGACCGACCTCATGGTCGTACACGGCATCCTCCACCTGCTCGGCTACGACCATATGGACGACGATGAAGCCGAGAAGATGGAGGAGACCGAGCAGGAGATACTGGACGCGTATGCCGCAGACGGGAAGGCCTCGTGAGCGAGCTGGACGACATGCTCGATGCCGCCGGGATGCTCGGCGAGGACGGCACGCCGGTCGACCCGTCCACCTTCCGCAGCGGATTCGTCACGCTCGTCGGCCGTCCCAACGCCGGCAAGTCGACCCTGATAAACGCCATCATGGGACGCAAGGTCGCCATCACCTCGGACACCCCGCAGACCACGCGCCATCGGTTCCGGGCGGTCTATGACCGCGACGACATGCAGATGATCCTCGTCGACACGCCCGGCCTGCACAAGCCCCAAGACGAGCTCAACGCCGCCTTGGACGCCTCGGCCCTCAAGGCGCTTGCCGACGTCGACGTCGTCGCCATGCTCATCGACTGCACCCAGCCTGTCGGCCGAGGCGACGAATGGGTCGCCGAGCAGATACGCGATCTGCCCTCCGCCAAGATCTGCGTCATCTCCAAGGCCGACATCGGCAGCCAAGACGAGGTCGATGCGCAGATGGAGCGGGCGAAACAGCTTGCCGACTGGGATGCCATGGTCGTCGTAAGCGCGAAGGAGGGCTTCAACGTCGACGGCTTCATCGAGGCGGTCTACGACTTGCTGCCGTGCGGCCCGCGCTGGTTTCCCGAAGGCACCGGCGTCGACATCTCCGACGAGGTGCTCGTCGCCGAGTTCGTCCGCGAGAAGGTCATAGAGCACACCCACGACGAGATACCCCATGCGGTCGGGGTTGTCACCGAAGAGATCGACTACGACGAGGAACGCGACTTCCGCTCCATACGCGCCATCATCTACGTCGAGCGCGAAAGCCAGGCCGGCGTCATCGTCGGCAAGGGCGGGTCGATGATCAAGCAAATCGGCACCGAGGCACGCGTCGACCTCGAACGCTTCTTCGGCGGCCGCATACACCTCGACCTGTCCGTGAAGGTCAAGAAGAACTGGAGGCGCGACGCCGCCCAGATACAGAGGTTCGGCTATGGCGAAGGCCTATAAGACCAGCGCCGTCGTCTTGAAGAAGACCAAGCTCGGCGAAACCGACCTCATCCTCACCATGCTCTCGAAAGACGGCCGGCAGATCCGTGCCGTGGCCAAGGGCGCCCGCCGCCCCGGCTCGAAATTCGGCGCCCGTCTCGAGCCGTTCTCCGTCGTCGACCTGGTGCTGTATCCCGGCAAATCACTCGACACCATAAGCGATGTGCGCTGCGTGCAGACCAACGAGGCCTGCCGCGAAGACCTCGAGCACAGTTCGGCGGCCTCCGTCGTCGCCGAGTTCTTGGAAAAGACCACCCGCGACGCCCAGGCCGAAGGGCGCATCTACGATCTGACCCTTGCCGCCTTTACCGCCATCGGTGAGGCCGACGGGGAGGATGCCTACGTGCTGGCGCTTGCGTTTTTGGTCAAGGCGACCGCGATGATGGGGCTGCGCCCGGCCATACACCAATGCGCCATCTGCGGCGAGCCGGTCGATGCCGCCGTCAACTTCGACATCGTCTCCGGCGGGGCGCTCTGCGAGGACTGCGCCGCCGGCATCGCCTGCTCAGGCGAGGTCGACCCGCAGGTGGTGGACTGGGTCGACCTGCTGCTGCATGCGACCTTCGAGGAGCTGGCCGAGGTCGATGCCGCGCCGGACCGCGAGATCGCCGAGTTCTGTACGCGCTGGATCGCCGAGCATCTCTCCTTGAACCTCAAGTCCTT
>JAJQAN010000036.1 GCA_021203765.1 Coriobacteriaceae bacterium
CAATGCTGCTATAATCAGAAGTTCGAGGGCCCATCCCAAACAGCCACCAAGAGACCTCATTTCGATACAGGATATTCGCAGGAGAACGGGACGCATGGATTTCGATTCGCTTGACGAGATGCGCAGCTATTTCGCCCAGGACCAGTTCGCGACCAAATGCCTCGGCGCCGTCATCGACGAGTACGAGGACGGCCGTGCGGTCGTGTCGATGACGCTCGACGACCGTCACCACAACGCGCAGGGCTTCGTGATGGGCGGCGTCATCTTCTCGCTTGCGGATTTCGCCCTGGCGGTCTCATCCAATGTCGGCAACCCGCCGGGCTGTTCGGTCAACCACAGCATCAACATCATGAACCGCACCAAAGGCGATCGTCTCATCGCGACGGCGGCACCCGACAAGAACGGCAAGACCCTCGGCTTTTATCTCGTGGACGTCCACGACGAGCTCGGTACCCACGTCGCCCGTATGACGGCGACGATCTTCCATACGGCCGAGTCATAGAGATCGCTGCGAAACGAAGTGCGAAGGAGTGAGCAGGCGCAGATGAGCACGAAGGATGACAAACAGACACAGGCCGAGGAGCGCAAAGCCGCTCGCTCCGCATCCGCCAAAAAGAAGGATGCCGAGAAATCCGCCGAGCTGGAGGAAATCGCCGAGAAAGAGGAGAAGCTCGAAGAAAAGGAAGAAGAGATCGACCAGCAGGAGGTACAGGAAGAGGAACGGAGCTTCCCTGTCATCCTGCGGATCTACGGCATCCTCTGTCTGCTGGCGGCGGCCTACTCGACGGTCGAGACCGTCGTCGAGATCGTCGGCTTCATCTACATGTACCTGACAGGGCAGCTCACCGGCAGCATCATCTCCCTCTCGAACATCCTGTTCATCATCGACCTGCTTTTAGATGTCGTCCTGGTCGCCGCGCTCATCGTCTTCGGCATCGAACTCATACGCAAGCATCGACGCCACATCGCCCGGCTCGCCTACATCCGTATCGCGCTGTCCCTTGCCGCCGCCCTGCTGGACCTGATGCTGGTCGGCCTGGATGTCTCCATACTGTCGCATGTGGTCAACATCGCCTTGATGCTCATCATCGCGATCACCATCGATCCGTCCCTGCGAGAGGAACGGCGTGTCCAGCGCAAGCTGCGCAAGATGGACACCCACACACGTGCCGAAGAGGGTACGCTCGGGCGCGACCTGACCGGCAAGGGCTACATTTCCCTCGACCCGTTCAACATGTTTTGGATCTTCACCGTCTGCTGCGTCCTCGGCCTCGTCATCGAGACGCTCTTCTGCCTGATCACCAACGGTTACAGCGTCAACCGCGCCGGCCTGCTCTACGGGCCGTTCTCCCCGATCTACGGCTTCGGCGCCTTGCTGATGACCATCGCGCTCAACCGCTTCTATAAGCGCAACTTCCTCATCATCTTCGTCGTGAGCGGCCTGATCGGCGGGATCTTCGAGTTCGCAGTCAGCTGGTTTCTGCAAAACGCCTTCGGCATCGTGGCCTGGGATTACAAGGGCACGTTCTTAAACATCGACGGTCGCACCGACCTGTTCCATATCATCGCCTGGGGCATTCTGGGGCTCATCTGGATCAAGTTCATCCTGCCCTACCTGCTCAAGCTCATAAACCTGATTCCGTGGCAGTGGCGCTACGCGGTCACGGCGGTCGCTGCGACTTTGATGATCATAGACGGCGTCATGACCATGGGGGCCTTCGATTGCTGGTATGAGCGCATCGACGGGCAGCAGCCGACGACGCCGGTCGAGCAGTTCTATGCCGACTACTACAACAACGACTACATGCAGAACCGATTCCAGACGATGAGTATCTCGTCGGACAGGAGTACACGTCAGTAGAGCCACGGGTTGTGCGCGGGGGGATTATGCACGTTCTTGTCACCGGAGGAGCCGGCTATATCGGAAGCCACACGGTCGTCGCCTTGCAGGAGGCCGGCCATGACGTGCTCGTCTATGACAACTTCTGCAACTCCTCCCGGATCGTCCTGGATCGTATCGAGCAGATTACCGGGCGCATCGTCGACTTTATCGAAGGAGACATCCGCGACCGGCAGAAGATGGATGCGCTCTTCGCCGAACACGACATCGACGCCGTCATCCACTTCGCCGGGCTCAAGGCCGTGGCCGAATCGGTCGAAAAACCCTACGAGTACTATGACAACAACGTAGGCGGCACGCTGAGCCTGCTTGACGCGATGCGCACGGCTGGCTGCACAAACATCATCTTCTCCTCTTCGGCGACGGTCTACGGCAATCCCGCAAAGCTACCCATCACCGAGGACTTCCCGAAAGGCGCTCCGGCCAATCCCTACGGCCGCACCAAGTCCATGATCGAGGACATCTTAATCGACATCCAGGCGGCCGATCCCGCCTACAACGTCGTCCTGCTCCGCTACTTCAACCCGATCGGGGCACACGAAAGCGGCCTCATCGGGGAGGCCCCGCAGGGCAGGCCGAACAACCTCATGCCCTACATCACCCAGGTCGCCGTCGGGGCGCTGCCCGAGCTCGGCGTCTTCGGGGACGACTACGACACGCCCGACGGCACCGGCGTGCGCGACTATATCCATGTCGTCGACCTCGCGCGCGGTCACGTCGCGGCCCTGCAGGCCGTCGAGGACGGCTGCGGGCTCGGCATCTACAACCTGGGGACGGGCAACGGAACGTCCGTTTTGGAGCTGATCGACGCCTTCGAGGCCGCCACCGGGCAGAAGGTCCCCTACACCATACAGCCGCGTCGTCCCGGCGATGTCGATGCCTTGTACGCAGACTGCAGCAAGGCGCAGGCCGAACTCGGCTGGACGGCCGTCTGCGACATCGAGCGGATGTGTGCGGACGCCTGGCGCTGGCAGCAGGCCAACCCGCACGGCTACGAAGCCTAACCTGTCGAATGTGGTATCTGTTTAAGACATATCTCAAGTCCTTTGTGCCCTATATCGT
>JAJQAN010000025.1 GCA_021203765.1 Coriobacteriaceae bacterium
CCGACCCACCACGGACAGACCGCCGTCACGACGATGCCCCGCGGCAGCAGCTCCATGCGCAGCGCCTGCGTGTAGCTTAACAGAAAATTCTTGCTCGCCGCGTAGGTGGCCAGATGCGGCAGCGCGAAAAACGACGAGGCGGAGCAAAGCTCCACGATCCGGTCACCTGCCCGCATAAACGGAAGCGCGATCAGCGTGACCGAAACCGCAAATTTGCAGTCCAGGTCGATCATGCGCTCCGTATCCGCGCGGCTGATGGTCTCATAGGTGCCGATCTTTCCGAAGCCGGCACAGTGCACGAACAGGCCGACCCGGACATTGCTCTCGGCAAGTGTCGCCTCGAGCGCAGAAAGGTCCTCCTCGTTACAGAGATCCGTGGGAAGGACCCGCGTCGGATGCTTCAGCCTGGCGGCCACTTCCTCCAGACGGTCTTTGCGCCGCGCGATGAGCCAGATCTCATCGATTCCCTTTTCCTCCCGGTCGATGTGTTCGGCGAACACTTCTCCCATGCCGCCGGACGCGCCGGTGATCATCGCGATCCTCACGATTCCTCCTCCCGCCGCGTCTTCGCGCGGTAGATGAAAAGCTCCACTACAAACAGCACGATCGCCGCGATAAAGCACCATAAAAGCACCGATCCCATAAACGAGACGACCCAGTGCCATCCGGTTAAAATCCCCTGCCAAACCATGTCATTTTCCTCCTTAAGCGGGTTTTGCCCGCACTTATAAGCAGTATATCACAGTTTTTCCGGTTTTGACACCAAAAATCGGGTGGGAAACGGCAAAAATCGGGCCCGGTTTTTGGAAAAACCGAGCCCTTTACCACAGCATCTATACGATACCGTTCTCCTTGCCTTTATATTTGTCTTTCTCTTTTTCCTTCTGCTCGAGACGCTTCTGCTTCTCTTTCGCCTTCTTCTCCTCCTTTGCCGAAATGGCTTTCTTCTCCTTGCGCTTAATCTGATTCATCTTAAACATGTACCAGATTGGTCCGGTTAGGAACACGGAGGAGTACGCGCCGCAGACCACGCCGATCATTAGCGGCCCCGTGAACTCCCGCATCGAGGAGACGCCCAGGATAAAGATCATAAAGACCATGATAAACGTCGTCAGCGAAGTGTTGATCGAGCGCGAGAGCGTCTGCGTGATACTGTTGTTGACCACGTTCGCGTAATCGATATCCCGGCTGCTGGTCTCCAGCTTTACGTTCTCGCGAATCCGGTCGAATATGACGATCGTCGCGTTGATAGAGTAACCGACGATTGTTAGCATACACGCAATGAACGTCGTGCCCACGCTGGTTCGCGTCAAGGCATAGAATGTTAGCACGATTAGCACGTCATGCACTAGCGCGATGACCGCCGCCGTCGCGAAGCGGACCTCCCGGAACCGGATCCAGATGTAGATCAGCATACAGATCGTCGCGATGATGACCGCCCAGATCGCGTCCATCCGCATCTCGGAACTGATCGTCGAGCTGATATTCTGGGATTCCTGAATATCCGACTCTTCCACGCCAAAGTGCTCTCCCAAAGTATCCACGATCGCTTCCCGCTCTTCCAGATCCAGCGACCGGGTCTTGAAGATCACGTCATCGCTGTCCGCCACTTTCTGCGTCTGGACATTCGTGTCGCCAATCGCGTCCTCAATGTAAGGCACGATGTCCTCATCGATCTCCTCGATCGAGTAGTCCTGATCGAACGTGACCGTGGTCGAGGTGCCGCCCATGAACTCCAGGCTGAAGTTCAAGACATTGCCGTCCACCGCCCGATACGCGCCCATACCGATAAATCCGGCCACGATGATCGCGCAGGAGATACCGATACACAGGAACCGCCGTTTGAGGAAGTTGATGGGTTTGCGCTGTTTTCTTTCTCCGTAAAACTTTTTATCCTTAAAGTGGATGCCGTAAAACGCCCGGACCAACAGGCGCGTCAGCACCAACGCGGAGAACATGGAGACAACGATACCGATCGCCAGGGTGACCGCGAACCCGCGGACCGTACCGGATCCGCGAATGTAAAGCACGATCGCGGCGATAAGCGTCGTGATGTTGCCGTCCAGGATCGCGGAAAACGCCTTCCGGAATCCGGACTGAATCGCCTGATTCACCGGCTGCCCGGTTCCAATTTCCTCCTTGATCCGGGTAAATATGATGACGTTCGCGTCGACGGCCATACCGATCGATAGGATGATACCGGCAATGCCCGGAAGTGTTAGTGTAATGTGATACAAATGCAGGATCGACAGCACGATACCGGTGTATAAGAGCAGCGCGATCGACGCCGCGATGCCCGGAATCCGGTACATGGCGATCATGAAGATGATGATGATAAAGATACCGATGACGGCCGCGATGATACTCGAACGCAGCGCCTGCGAACCGAGTTTCGCGCCCACGACCTCAGACTGCAGCTCCTCCAGATGCAGCGTCAACGCGCCGCTTCGGATCTGCGTCGCGAGGATCTCGGCATCCTCATAGCTGTCCATGCCGGTGATCTCGGCCACACCGTTTGAGATCACGGACTGCACCGTCGGGTATGTGATACACTCCCCGTTATAGTAGATCGGAAGCGCGTCACCCAGATACTCCTCCGTATAGTCGGCGAAGATCTGCGCGCCCTCGTCATTGAGCGTCAACTCCACCGCATATTCTGTGGCGCCCGTCGTCTGATCCGTCGTCGTAGCGGCCTGCGCGTCGACCACATCGTCTCCGGTCATATAGACCTCGCCGTCCTCCGTCTGGAATTCCAGAGAACCCGGCTCGCCCAGTTCCTCGAGGATCTCGTTGGCATCCGTCACGCCGGGAATCTCGACCGTGATCCGGTCATCGCCGACCTGATAGACCTCGGACTCCGTGCTGTACGCGCTGACACG
>JAJQAN010000041.1 GCA_021203765.1 Coriobacteriaceae bacterium
GCGCGAAGCGGGCCTGTAAGCCGGGTTCTGTCTTTGAAGGCGACCATTTATCTCGACATGTCGTTACCGACATGCTCAAGCAGGCTACCCGGGCGCGGATCGGGCCGATCCATCGCGCCCCTACTCGCCCTTGCTTCGGATGGGGTTTGTCAAGCCGCCCCGTTGCCGAGACGCTGGTGTGCTCTTACCACGCCGTTTCAGCTTTTCTCCCGGGCGTACGCCCGAGGGAGTCTTCTTTTCTGTGACACTGTCCGTCGGGTCACCCCGCCCGGCCGTTAGCCGGCATCCTGCCCTGTGAAGCCCGGACTTTCCTCAGTGCGAACACCGCGGTCGCCCAGCCCACTTCGCGCCCGAAGATTCTACCACGTGACAGGCTCCGTTTTCCTTGACTTGCAACAGGCAAAACCGTAAGATTCTAACCCGCGCGCGCAGGCAGATACCCAGCGTGCTGGGTTGGACACTGGGGTGTCGTCTAACGGTAGGACAGCAGATTCTGGTTCTGCGGGTGGGGGTTCGATTCCCTCCACCCCAGCCAACGTCTCGCGCACATCATGGCCCGTTCGTCTAGCGGTTTAGGACGCCGCCCTCTCAAGGCGGAGATCGTCGGTTCGAATCCGTCACGGGCTACCAGATCACACCGAGCCCCGCCCCGCGCGGGGCTTTTTTATGCCCGCTGTCGCTGTTGGAAGGCGACTAGTCCTCAGTCGTTTTTGTAGGGAACCGTCTGGTAGACGTAGTAGTTGAGCCAGTTTGCGTAGAGCAGGTGCGCGTTGGCTCGCCAGTTCATGATCGGCTCGGCGGAGGGGTCGTCGTCGGGGAAGTAGTTGCTCGGAACCTGCAGAGACTCCCCGGCAGCGATGTCGCGTTCGTACTCCTCCTTCAAGGTGTTGGCATCGTATTCCAGATGCCCCGTCAGAAAGATTTGATGCCCCTCGTCGGTCTTGATCGCATAGACACCGGTGTTCGGCGAGGAGGCGAGCACCTTCAAGTCGGGACAGGCCTCGATATCGGCGCGGTCGTTGGTCGTGTAGCGTGACTGCGGCACCCAGAACCACTCGTCGAAGCCGCGCATGAGCATGACCTGCGGATCTTCGACATGGTGGTGGAAGAGACCGAAGTACTTGAAGTCGAGTTCGCGCTTGGGGATGCCGTAGTGGTGGTAGAGGGCCGCCTGCGCGCCCCAGCAGATGTGCAGGGTGGAATGCACGTTGCTGCAGGTCCAGTCCATAATCCGGCAGAGTTCATCCCAGTAGCCGACGTCCTCGAAGGGCAGGTGTTCGACCGGGGCGCCGGAGATGATAAAGCCGTCGAAGTGCATCTCGCAGATCTCGTCGAAGGTCTGATAGAACGAGAGCATGTGTTCCTGCGGGGTGTTTTTGGGCAGATGACTTTGCGGCGCGACGAGCGTCAGCTCGATCTGGAGCGGGGTGTTGCTCAAAACCCGGGCGAACTGTGTCTCGGTCTTGACCTTGTCGGGCATGAGGTTGAGCAGCCCGATCTTCAGGGGACGGATGTCCTGGGAGAGCGCACGCGTCTCGTTCATCACGAAGATGTTCTCGTCCTGCAGGGTCTTGGTGGCCGGCAAGGCGTTCGGTATCTTGATCGGCATGGCTTTTTGCCCTTCCCTATCCGAGCGAACGGACGGCCTCGGCGATTCCGTCCGGGGAATCGATGAGGACGGTCGCGTCCTCGAGCTCTACTGGCGCCCCGTAGCCATAGGTGCAGCCCACCGAGGGCAGGTCGTGACGGCGGGCGATGTCCAGATCGTGAAAGCGATCCCCGACCACGACGTATTCGCGGTCGAAGTCATCGGCGAACAGCTCGAAGATCTCGTACTTGGGGATATTATCGCATCCTTCGGCGGTGTAATAGGCGCTGAAATAGCGGTCGAGACCGAAGGTCTCGCGGTGCAGGCGCATGTAGGCATCCTTGCAGTTGCTTAAGAAGATAAGCGTGTAGCCATCGTCTTTGAGCTGCTGTAGCTGCTCTAAGACGCCGGGATACAGGCGCGCCCTGCCCGCATGCACGGAATCCTCCATGTGCCGGGCAACGAAGGCGATAAGTTCCTCACGCTGCCCGTCGGTCAGAGCGGGGTTGTAGCTCGTCCACATGTCGACGGGATTCAAGCCGAGAAAAGACCCGATCTCGGCGTCGCTGTAATCCCGCGGCTGCGATATGCCCCGCTCCACCAGGTCCGCATCCGCCGCCCGAAAGGCCGGCGCGTAGATAGCGAGACAATCGTGCAGGGTTCCGTCGTAGTCGAAGATGACGCTGTTATATCTACGCTTCGATCTCACGGACGAGGTTCACCATCTCAATCGCCGACTCGGCGGATTGGGCTCCCATGTTGCCGCTTTTGGAGCCGGCACGCTCGATGGCCTGCTCGAGGGTGTCGGTCGTCACGATGCCGAAGAGGGTGGGGACGCCGCTTTTGAGCGAGACCTGGGAGATGCCCTTGGCGACCTCGTTGCAGACCAGCTCGTAATGGGTGGTCGCACCGCGGATGACGGCGCCGAGACAGATGACCGCGTCGTACTTGCCGCTTTCGGCCATCTTCGAGGCCACGAGCGGGATCTCGAAGGCACCGGGTACCCAGGCGGTATCGACCGAGTCCTCGTCCACGTCGTGGCGTTTGAGCGCGTCGAGGGCACCGCTTAAGAGCTTCGAGGTGACGAACTCGTTGAAGCGTGAGCAGACGATGCCGATCTTCACATCCTTGGAGACGAGTTTTCCTTCATACGTTGTCATGGTTGTGCTCCTGTTCCTTCCTGGACTTCGAATATCTCTCTACTGTTTCGCGGGCATATCGAGGATATGCCCCATCTTCTCCTGCTTGGTGCGCAGGTAGAATT
>JAJQAN010000030.1 GCA_021203765.1 Coriobacteriaceae bacterium
CGGAAAACCGGCAGGACGAGAGCGCCGGACGGGTGGTGGTGCCGGACACCGAAGATGAGGAGACCACGCCCGCGCAGTCGATCTCCCGCGCGCTGAAACAGTACTGGTGGGTTCTGGTCATTATCATCGCTGCGGTGATCGTGTTCCTGATCCTGCTGCGCAGAGCCCTTCGCAGGCGCTGGCTGGCCGCGATTGACCGGCTGCCCAGGACGGAGGGCGTCTACAATCTGTATCGGTTCTTCCTGTTTGGCATTGGAAAGAGCGGGTGCCGGAGGACGTCGAACCAGACACTGGAGGAGTTCTGGGAGTCGCGCGAAGCACAGCTGCGCAAATTTGATACGGAAGGGGTGGACTTCGGAAAACTGACCGCAACCTACCGGAAAGTGTATTTCGGCCGGCAGACAGTTTCGGAGGACGAATATGCGGATTACCTTACCTATTATAAAGGCTTCCATAAGCATGTGCGCAGGGAGGCGGGTTTCTGGAGATACCTCATCTTATATTTCAGGCTGTAGAAGAACAGGTACGGCTGCCCGTATAAGAGGATAGGGAGTGGGGCCGTCGGCGAAATAAAATGCCGGCGGTTCCTTTTTTTATACTTAGTTTCAAAATAGTAAGTACTTGTTTTTTGAATTTTATTGTATTAAAATAAATACAATCTTATTTTTCTAATCGGTTAACGCGCCAAAAAAGAGTAAGGAGGAAGGAAAAAATGGGTAGTTTTAGTGGGAAAACAGTAATTTTGACAGGCGGCGGCTATTCGGTGCTGCCGGACGGACGCTGCGGCGCGATCGGATATGGAATTGCCACGGCATTCGCGAAAGAAGGGGCAAATCTGACGATCACGGGCCGCAACGTAAAGAAGCTGGAAGACGCGAAAGCGGCGCTGGAGAGCGAGTACGGCAATAAGGTACTGATGATCCAGGCTGACGTGGACAACTCGCCGGAGGCGATCGACCGGGTCCAGAGCGTGGTGGACCAGACGATCGAAGAGTTCGGACAGATCGACTGCCTGATCAATTGCGCGCAGGCGTCCTCTCCGGGCGTATCGCTGATCGAGACGACGGTGGAACAGTTTGACCTGTCGGTCTATACGGGATTGTATGCCGTGTTTTATTATATGAAGGCCTGCCATCCCTATCTCAAAAAGACGCATGGTTCGGTCATCAACTTCGCGTCCGGCGCGGGCCTGTTCGGCAATGCCGGTCAGACCGCATACGCGGCGGCGAAGGAAGGCATCCGCGGGATCAGCCGGGTAGCGGCGACCGAGTGGGGCCCCGACGACATCAACATCAATGTGATCTGCCCGCTGGCATGGACGGCTCCTTTAGACAAGTTCTCCCATGAGAATCCGGAAGCGTTCAAGGCCAACGTGCACATGCCTCCGATGGGACATTACGGCGATCCCGAAACAGAGATCGGCCGTGTCTGCGTCCAGCTGGCCTCCCCGGACTTCAAATATATGTCCGGTGAGACGATCACGCTGGAAGGCGGCATGGGCCAGAGACCGTAACCACCCGCGCAGCGAAAGGGAGGAGTGAAAAAAATGGCTGTTGCAATTTCAGAACAGATGTCACCAAGAAAACGAACCATGATCTTTCTGGATATCATGATCGCCATCATCGGGATCACGTTCCTGGTGACGGCGATGAATATCGCGCTGCCCACGATGAAAGAGGTATTGGGCGTCAACGATTCGACGGGACAGTGGCTGATCAGCGGCTATTCGCTGGCCATGGGTATGGCGATGCCGCTTACGGCATTCCTGATCCATCGGATCAAAACAAAGAGACTTTATATCGTAGGTATCGTCATCTATCTCATCGGTCTGGTTATCACCATGCTCGGAGGCACCTTTGTGGTCGTCTTGTTCGGGCGGATCTTCCAGGGCGTCGGCGCGGCGATCCTGATGTCCATGGCACAGGTGATCATCCTGACGATCTATCCGCCGAATGAACGCGGCAAAGCGATGGGCAACTACGGCCTGGCGATGGGCGTGGCCCCGATCGTCGCAAGCCTTATCTGCGGGATGATGGTGCAGTACATCAACTGGCAGTCCATCTTTATCCTTGCCGCGATCCTGATGGCGATTTCCCTGATCATGGCCTTTGTCGTGTTTGACAATGTGTTGGATACGATACCACAGAAATTCGATATTCTATCCTTTATTATTACGCTGCTCACGTTCGGCGGCATTACCTTGGGAATCGGCAACCTGTTCTCCTACGGGATTAAGAGTATCTCCACCTGGCCGGTACTCGCGGTCGGAATCGTTGCCGCGATCATCCTGGTGATCCGGCAGTTCCGGATGGAGACTCCGTTCCTGGATCTGAAGACCTTCAAGAGCACACAGTTTGCCATCGGCGTGATCGGCGTCTGCATGCTGTATCTGATCTCCCTGGGCAAGGGCGTGATCATTCAGCAGTATTACCAGTCGGTTCTGGGCTGGGCGCCTATGGTCGCGAGTATGTTGGTGATCCCCGGATCGATCCTAAATGCGGTCTTCAGTCCGATCGGCGGGAGGATGTATGATAAACATGGCATACGGACGATATTTATCGTATCGTCGCTCATCCTGTTTGTCGGCTGTATGGGCATGGTGTTTGCCGGCTCGAACGGGATGGTGTCGACGGTCGTGGCGACGATCTTCTATTCGTCGCAGAGCATCGGCCTGGGCCTGTTGCTAATGCCGCTGCAGACCTGGGGAACCGCCGGGGCAGGAGAAGGAAAAGTCGTCGACGCGACGGCGGTCCTCGCCTCGATGCGTACCCTGGCCAACTCCAACGGCGTCGTGATCGCGACGGGCGTTATGACCGTCTTCGCCGGCAGAATGGCTGCCAAGGGCGGCGA
>JAJQAN010000060.1:0-1629 GCA_021203765.1 Coriobacteriaceae bacterium
TCAGTCCTCGTCGGGATCCGAGAGATGCTCCAGCCGCTCCCGTTCCTCGTCGCTGATAGCGGCAAAGCGCAGCAGGTCGGGGCGGCGGCGTGCCGTGCGCTCGAGTGCCTGGCTGCGGCGCCAGTCATAGATCTCCTGGTGGTTGCCCGAAAGCAGGATCTCGGGCACCTGCATGCCGCGGTATTCGGCCGGGCGGGTGTATTGGGGAAACTCGAGCAGTCCGTCGGCGAAGGACTCCTCCACCGCCGAGCCCTCGTCCCCGAGCACCCCGGGAAGCAGGCGGGTAACCGCGTCGGTCACGACCATGGCGGGCAGCTCCCCGCCGGTCAGGACGTAGTCGCCGATCGAGACGCAGCGGTCGGCCAGGCTGTAGGCGCGCTCGTCGAAGCCCTCGTAACGGCCGCAGACCATGAGGATGCGCTCCTTTTCGGCCAGCTCGACGGCCATGCCCTGCGAAAACGGCTCCCCCGCCGGCGTGAAGAAGATGGTGTAGGGCTTCGGTCCGCGTGATGCGATATCGTCGTAGGCCTCGAATATCGGCGGGCACATCATGAGCAGGCCCTGTCCCCCGCCGTAGACCTCGTCGTCGGTGCTGCGGTGCTTGTCATGCGTCCAGTCGCGTAGGTCGTAGGCCGTAAAGTCCAGAATGCCCCGTTCCCGTGCCCGTCCGACGATGGAAGCGGACATCGGGCCTTCGAACATGTCGGGGAATACCGAAAGCGTTTCGATGATCATGCGTCCACGAGCCCTTCCATGACGTGGGTGCGTATCGGTGCGGACGCATCCTCGGGCAGCTCGACGACGACCTCGTCGAGCACCGGCACGAGTACCTCGCCGTAGGGGCCTTCCGTGACCCAGACCTCGTTGGCGGGCGTCTCGATGATCTCGGTAATCTCTCCCAGGTCCCCGTAGCGCTCGTCGACGATGCGCCAGCCGATGACGTCGCGGGAGGCGGCGAGCAAATCCTCGTCGACCGCATCACGCTCCGCCAGCAGCAGCTTGTCCTCGAAGGGCTGGGCCGCCTCGGCGTCGTCTATGTCCTGGAAGGTAAGGGCGCAGGTCCCCGCCTCGTCAAGCTGGCGGGCACCCGTGCAGGTCAGCGTCCGCGGACCGTAGAGGTTCGGCGGGACGGGGTACAGCTGCATCCCCTCATACAAGCAAAAAGGAAGGCCACAGTCCAAGTGAACCGTGACCTCCCCTTTCAGTCCCCGCACCTTGGCGGTGTGGGCGATCTTGATATAGGGTGTGCCCATGCGCGGCACCGAGGCTTATTCGGCGAGCTCGACCTCGGCGAAGAAGTCGTGCTGCGCGGAGGCAGCGCGGGCGAGCAGGCGGATCGCCTTGATGATGCGACCCTGCCGGCCGATGATCTTGCCGCAGTCGTCTTCGTCGACCTTGATGGTGACGAGCAGCGTGCCTTCGTCGTTGACCTCGCCGTCTACCTCGACGGCCTCGGGCTTGCTGACGAGCTGCTCGGCAAGGGTGCGGACCAAGCCGACGACGTTTTCGTAGTATTCGTCCATGCTTATTCCTCCTCCGATGCCGCAGCATCTTCCGCAGGAGCTTCCTCGGCGGGTTCTTCCTTGTCTGCAGGCGCCTCTTCGGGCTCCTCGGCCGGAGCCTCCTCTT
>JAJQAN010000060.1:1729-3001 GCA_021203765.1 Coriobacteriaceae bacterium
GGCGGCCTCCTCTGCTGCAGGTGCTGCCTCGGCGGCAGCCTCTTCTGCCGGAGCCTCCTCCGCAGCCGCTTCTTCGGCAGCTGCCTGTTCGGCCTCCTTTTCGGCCTTGGCGGCCTCTTTTGCAGCCTTCGCCTCGGCAGCGGCCTGCTCCTTCTTCTCGGCCTCGGCCTTCGCCTGACGCAGCTCGATGCGCTTGGCGAGGCGGTCCGGAAGCGGACGGTCGGAGACGAGGGTGATGAGCTTGGCGACGCGGTCGGAGGGCTGGGCGCCCTTTTCCATCCACTCATCGATCTTCTCGAGGTCGAGGTCGATCTTTTCCGTACCGCCGGAAGGATCGTACGTGCCGACCTGCTCGATGAAGCGTCCATCGCGCTTTTTGTGCTGATCTGCAACCACCACACGGTAGAACGGGTGTTTCTTGGCACCGTGACGTGCCAGGCGGATAACTACCAAAACCTACTCCTTTACGTATACGCCTGCACCCATTGCAGGCGAAGCAGTTGAGACCGGCCGCGCGCTGACGGTTGCGCACAGCGACTCCGCATAATACAACAAAAACGCGGCCTTGTGCACCAGTTATTTCACCTTGACCTTGATGGTCTTGACGCCCTTCACCTTGACGGTGACCTTCTTGTGGGCCTTGACGGTCGCCTTGGCCGCAACCGAGATGGTCTGGCTGTGGAGCGAGGGACCGCCGCCACCGCCGGATATGGAGAACGAGAGCGGCTTGCTACCTTTGTACAGGGGAGCGGCCGTACCGCTTCACGAGTTCTACAAGTATGTTTGACGTTCGGCGGTGACGGTGTCGCAGACCGTCGCGACGACGTCGTCGATTGCGACCTCGGTCGTGCTGCCGCCGGCACGCTCCTTGAACTCGACGATACCGTCCGCGACGCCTCGTTTTCCGACGACGACCTGGTAGGGCCAGCCGATGAGCTCGGCTTCGGCGAACTTGACGCCGGGGCGCTCGTCGCGGTCGTCGATGACGGTCTCGATGCCCGCCGCATCCAGCTCGTCGGCGATCCGTGCGGCGAGCGGCTCGACCGTGTCGTCGCCGACCTGCAGGGGCACGACGCAGACCTCCGCCGGGGCGACCGAGATCGGCCAGCAGATCCCCTTCTCGTCGTTGTACTGCTCGACGACGGCGGCCAACGAGCGTGTGACACCGATGCCGTAGCAGCCCATCTCGAAGGGCTGTTCGCTGCCGTCTTCGGCCATGAAGGTCGCACCCATCGGCTCGGAGTACTTCGTCCCGAGCTGGAAGATCTGGCT
>JAJQAN010000060.1:3101-13056 GCA_021203765.1 Coriobacteriaceae bacterium
CCGGCCAGCGCCTTGACCGTCCCGTTTTCGGGGATGTCCAAAAAGGCCGCCAGATCGGCGATCGTCGCGACGCCCGGCGTGGAGATCTTCTCCAGGTCGCGGGGCTCGGTCGGCGCGATCTCGACGGTGACGGAGGCGACCTCGACGTCGGAGGCGAAGCCGCAGTCGCAGTGGACGAGGGCGGATTCGCCGGCGTCGGCATAGGCCATGAACTCGCAGGTCTCCGAGCCGCCGATCTCACCGGCGTCCGCCTCGACCCGGCAGTAGTCGAGCCCGAGGCGCTCGCAGACGCGCGCATAGGCGCCGTCCATCTCCTCGTAGTATTCCTGGAGGCTCTCCTTGCTCGCGTGGAAGCTGTAGGCGTCCTTCATCACGAACTCGCGCGTGCGCAGAAGCCCGAAGCGCGGACGCATCTCGTCGCGGTATTTGACCTGGATCTGGTAGAGCGAGATCGGCAACTCCTTGTAGGAGCGCAGCTCGTTTTGCACCAGGTCGGTGATGACCTCCTCGTGCGTCGGCCCGAGGCAGTAGTCGTTGTCGTGGCGGTCGGAAAGGCGCATCATCTCCGGGCCGTAGTCGTCCCAGCGTCCCGAGGCCTGCCAGAGCTCGGCCGGCTGCAGGATGGGCATCGCGATCTCCTGCGACCCGATCGCGTCCATCTCCTCGCGCACGATCTGTTCGACCTTGCTGAGCACCCGCTTGCCCAGGGGCAGAAAGATGTAGAAGCCCGAGGATATCCTGCGGATCATGCCCGCGCGCAGCAGGAGGCGGTGGCTTGCGATGTCGGCCTCGACCGGATCTTCCTTGAGTGTCGGGCAGTACAGCTCGCTCATCTTCAACAGCGACATGGCCATCCTCCCCTACAGGTCGATGCTGACGGACAGCTCCTTGAGCTGCCGCTTGCTCACCGGTGCCGGCGCCGACGTCATCGCGTCGCTTCCCGAACTCGTCTTGGGGAAGGGGATGACGCTGCGGATGGAGTCGAAGCCGCCGATGAGCATGACGAGGCGGTCGAGCCCGAGGGCGATGCCGCCGTGGGGCGGCGCGCCGTAGGACAGCGCGGTGATGAGGAAGCCGAACTGCTCGTCGATCTGCTCATCGTCCATGCCGATGCGGCGCAGGACGCGGCGCTGGAGTTCGGGCTGGTGGATACGGATGGTACCGCCGCCGACCTCGAAGCCGTCCATGATGAAGTCGTAGGAATACGAGCCGCAGGAGAGCGGATCGTCCTCGATGCGGTCGAGGTCCTCGTCACGCACACGCGTGAAGGGATGGTGCTCGGCGGTGTAGCGCTTCTCGTCCTCGTCGTACTTGAACATGGGGAAGTCGACGACCCAGCAGAGGTCGTGCCCCTCGCGCTCTATGCCGGTGAGCTCTGCCATGTGCAGGCGCAGGGCACCGAGGACCTCGTTGACGAGCGGACGTTGGTCGGCACCGAACATGACGAGGTCGCCCGGCTCGACGGAAAGCGCCTCTTTGATCGCCTCGAACTCCTCGTCGGTGAAAAACTTCGTGATCGGGCTTTTGACCTGTCCGTCGCTTGTGAAGGCGATCCAGGCCATGCCCTTGGCGCCCTGCTCGACGGCGAAGTCCCCGATCTTGTCGACCTGGGCACGGGGCATGTCCCCGCAGCCCTTGGCGTTGATGCCCTTGACGACCCCGCCGGCCTCGAGGGCGCTCGAGAAGACCTTGAAGCCGCAGCCGGCGACCGTCTCGGAAAGGTCGACGAGCTCCATACCGAAGCGGCGGTCGGGATGGTCCGAGCCGTAGGTGTCCATCGCCTCCTGGTAGCTGATGCGCTCGAGCGGGAAGGGATAGTCGATGCCGACCGCGTCGAAGACCTCGGAGATGACGTCTTCCATGAGCTCCATGACGTCTTCCTCCTCCACGAACGACATCTCGATGTCGACCTGGGTGAACTCGGGCTGGCGGTCGGCGCGCAGGTCCTCGTCGCGGAAGCAGCGGGCGATCTGGTAGTAGCGCTCCATGCCGCCGACCATGAGCAGCTGCTTGAAGAGCTGCGGGGACTGCGGCAGGGCGTAGAAGGTGCCGGGGTTCATGCGGCTCGGGACGATGAAGTCGCGGGCGCCCTCCGGGGTCGACTTGGCCAGCATGGGCGTCTCGATCTCGGTGAACCGGCGGCGGTGCAGGGCCTCGCGCAGGGCGTAGGTGACCTGGTCGCGCAGGCGCAGGGCGTCGGCGACCTCGGGACGGCGCATATCCAGGTAGCGCCACCTGAGGCGCATGGCCTCGTCGGTGTCGATCTCGTCTTCGAGCGGGAAGGGCGGGGTGAGCGATTCGTTCAGTATCGTGCAGGCGGTGACGACGACCTCGACCTCGCCGGTGGGCAGGTTCGGGTTGGCGGTGTCCTCGGGGCGCTCGCGCACGAAGCCTTCGACCTCGATGACCCACTCGGGGCGCATGCGCTCGCCGAGGCCGAAATAGTCCTTGGCATGGTCGGGATCGAAGACGCACTGGGTGATGCCCTCGCGGTCGCGCAGATCGACGAAGATAAGCCCGCCGTGGTCGCGCCGCTTGGAGACCCAGCCGCACAAGACGACCTCGGAACCTATGTCTTTGGCGGTGAGCTGTCCGCAGGTGTGGGTGTGGACGGAATAGTCGTTCGCAAAATCGGTCGGCACTGTATGCCTCCTTTAAACAGGAGCGCCACCATAGACTGTGGCAGCACTCGGTTGAAACCTTCGATGCCTAGATGAGGCGCCGCGGCCGCGACGGCATCAGGCAAGCATCTGCTTCACGCCATCGGCGATGCCGTCGATGGGAAGTTCGCGTTCTGCGTGGGTGCCCATGTCGCGGACGGTGAGGCGGCCGGCGGCAACCTCGTCGGGGCCGACGACGACGCAGAGACGTGCCTGCGCCTTGTCGGCGACCTTGAACTGCGACTTGAGCGAGCGGCCCTGCAGATCGTCCAAGGTGCGCACGCCCGCATCGCGCAGGCGCCGAGTGACCTCGAAGGCGGTTTCGCGGACCGTATCGTCGACGCAGGCGACGTAGACGGTCGGCGCCGGCGGTTCGGCCAGGGTGACGCCGGCGGCGTCCAAGGCGAGCATGATGCGCTCGTAGCCGACGGCGAATCCGAGACCGCAGGTGTCCGGGCCGCCGACCTCGGCCATGAGGTTGTCGTAGCGTCCCCCGCCGCCGATGGCGGACTGGGCGCCGAGGCCTCCTTCGACCTGCACCTCGAAGACGGTGCCGGTGTAGTAGTCGAAGCCGCGCACGAGCGTCGGGTCGATCTCGAAATCGAGCCCGGCCGCCGTGAGGTAGGCCTTGACCTCATCGAAGCGTTCCTCGCAGGCGGGACAGAGGTTGTCTGTGAAGCGCGGCGCATCGGAAAGGACCGCCTGGCAGCCCTCGTTCTTGCAGTCGAAGGCACGCAGCGGGTTGGTATCGGCACGGCGCCGGCAGTCATCGCAGAGCTCGTCGGCATGCTCGTGAAGGTAGGCCGCGACCTGCTCGGTGTAGGCGGGACGGCAATCCGCATCCCCCATCGAGTTGATGAGGAGGCGCATACTGGAGTCCGGGATGCCGAGCGCCTCGAAGAAGCGCATGCACATGATGATCATCTCGGCATCCGAGGCCGCATCGGTCGCGCCGAGGCATTCGACGCCGACCTGCCGGAATTCCCGCAGGCGCCCTTTCTGGGGACGCTCGCAGCGAAACATCGGGCCGGCGTACCAGAGCTTGACCGGGGCGCCGCCGGGGGTGACGAGGCCGTGCTCGGCCGCCGCACGCACGATGGAGGCCGTGCCCTCGGGACGCAGGGCCAGGCGTTGGTCGTCTTTTAAGGGTTCGTCGTCGCGGAGCTTTTGGACGGCACCCACCGAATAGACCGTGAACATCTCCTTGGTGGCGATGTCGGTCGTCTCGCCGCAGCCGCGCACGAAGAGGTCGGTCTGCTCGAAGGCGGGCGTCTCGACGCGGTCGTAGCCGTAGACGGTGAAGACCTCGCGAGCGACCTCGACGAAGCGCTCCCAGCTGCGGGCCTGCTCCCCGATGAGGTCTGTGGTTCCTTTCGGTGCCTTGGGCGCCACGGTCGGATCGTGCTCCTTAAACTTCTCGGGTATCCGCTCACATCACCGTCCGATGGATTCGTGGCGGATACCTTTCACATGCGGTTTTTACACCGTATCACAAAAAAGCCTGCTCACAATCAAGCAGGCTCTTCGGATGGACCATACGTCGTGTACGTGCGGCTAGGCGCGTTCGACCTTGCCCGACTTCAGGCACTTGGTGCAGACGTTTGCCTTGTGCACGTAGCCGTTCTTCTCGCGGATGCGCACCGTCTGGATGTTCGGTTTGAACACCCGCTTGGTGACACGGTGGGAATGGCTGACGTTGTGGCCCGATGCGGGCTTCTTCCCACAGATTGAGCAAACCTTTGCCATCGTAGTACTCCTAACCGACGTACCGACCTGCCGCCTTCGGTGCTGCGGCACGTCGTCGTGTTGCTGCTTGCGCGAGTTCAGAACTATAACACAAAACGCCCTTCGGGGCGCCATCGATCAAAAAGCGACGCTAGAGGCTGAAATCCTCCTTGCCCTCGAAGACGTCGAGGGCCTCTTGGACATCGTAGTCGCCGAAGGTGATGGCGCTGATGGCCTTGGTGAGACGCACCGCCTCGTCCAGGCTGCGCTGGTGGATGTTGCGGCCCGTGGCGTTGCCGACCGCGCCGCCGATGTGGATCTGCTCGTGCAGCTGGGTGAGGAAGGTGGTGGCATCGGTCGCCGAACCGCCGGCGCAGACCAGGCCGCATCGACCCGAGGCGTCGGAGGCCTGCTTGAGCAACTCGGCACTCGTAGCGCCGTCTGCCGGCGAGGGCGGGTTGACCTTGACGAAGTCCGAGCCCAGGCAGAGCGCCGTGCCGGCCGCGCCCGCGATGAGGTCGGCGGCCTTCTCGTCGGTAACCGCCTCGCCGCGCGGATAGATCCACAGGACCACGATGAGGCCTTCGGCGTGCGCCTCGGCGATGAGCTCGCCGGCCTCCGCCATCATCTGCGGCTCATATTCGCTGCCGAGGTAGATGGTGTAACCGATGCCGACGATGTTGCAGCCCGCCTCGCGCATGGCTAAGACGGCCTCGAGGTCGTAGAGCTGAGGGGAATACGGGTCGCACTGGGCGGTCTTGACGAGGTTGGTCTTGGAATTCATCTTGACCAGGTAGTTGATGTCGGGGTAGTCCGGCGCATAGCGGGCGATGAGACCGCGTTGTCCTGCCAGGACGCCGCAGATGCCCTGGCTGCCGATTTTGAAGAGATGTTCGGGATCGGAGTCCGAGATGTCGATGCCTTCGCCGTAGAAATCCTTGTTCAGATGCTCGATCTTCTGGTCGCAGGCGAAGAGCATCAGGTGGCCGGTGCCCCGGGTGGCGGCCATCATGTTGTCGAGGTAGACCTCGCGGACTTCCGGCATGACGTCGGCCGGGACGAGGATGTCTTCACGGGAGATCTTTGGCATGGTGCTTCCTTTCCTTTTGCTGCAGATGAGACGCGCACGCGCCGCGCGCGGGATCACGTTTTTGCCATTGTACCGCGCGCCCGTCGGCACACGGCGGGCAATCTAAGAATTATCCAGCCAGGCGCAGGTGATCGGCCAGTCGCGGTCCTCGCCCAGGTCGACCCCGCAGACCTGCAGCGCCGGCGGCTCGGCACGCCGCTTGTACTCGGACTTGGCGACGGTCGAGAGCACCTCGGCGACCAGGTCCTCGTCGAATCCGAGGGCGACGATCTGCTCGAGCCCCAGGTCGTTTTCTATATGCGCCCGCAGGATGGTGTCGAGGGTCTCGTAGTCGGGCAGACGGTCCGAGTCGAGCGCCCCCTCGTAGAGCTCGGCGCTCGGCGGCTTGGTCAGGCATTCGTACGGGATGGACTCGCCCCGCTGCACGCGCCACTTGGCGAGCTCGTAGACCTCGGTCTTGTAGAGGTTGCCGATCGGCGCGAGGGCACCGACCGTGTCTCCGTACAGCGTGGAGAATCCCATCGCCGCCTCGGACTTGTTGCCGGTGTTGAGCACCAGCCAGCCGTTCGCGTTCGCGATCGTCATCAGGTAGACGGCGCGGATGCGTGCCTGGAGGTTTTCGGCGGCCAGCCCCTCGACCGAACCGCCGCAGTCCTGCGCCAGCAGCTTGTGGAAGAGCTCGACCGCCTCGTCGATGGGGATCTCGCTTGTCTGGATGCCGAGCGTGGTGGCGAGCTCGTTCGCATCGCGCAGGGAGCCTTCGCTCGAGAACCCGGAGGGCATGAGGATGCCGTGGACGTGCTCGACGCCGAGGGCCTCGACCGCGATGGTCGCGACGAGAGCGGAGTCGATGCCGCCGGAAAGCCCCACGACGACGTCGCGGAAGCCGTTCTTCTCCACGTAGTCGTGCGTGCCGACGACAAGCGCCTCCCAGGTCTCGGCCGTGTAGTTGATTTCGGTGGAGGCGGCGTCGGCCGGGGCCGGGGGCAGGTCGGTGTCGAAGACCGAGACGGCGTTTTCGGAGAGGTCGTCGTGGATGATGCAGGTGCCGTCCGGCGCGAAGATGCAGCTGTGGCCGGCAAAGACCATCGAGTCGGAGGCGCCGCAGAGGTTGGCGTAGGCGGCGTAGGCATGGCAGGTCTGCGCGACCGAACGCATGCGGTTGAGCGGCTGCTCCTCCTCGGGCGCGAGCATCACCTCGGGGACGGAGTCGGAGGCGAGCTCGACGAAGAGGTCGACGCCGGCGAGTTCGGAATCCGCGGCGAAATGCTCCTCGGCGAGCACGGCGATGTCCAGGTCGTTGACCTCGACGATCGGCGTCTCGTCACCCAGGACCGGATAGCCGAGCGAGGTGATCTCGCCGTCGGCGACGACGAAGATCTCCGGCAAGACGAGGTCGTCGGCCTCCTCGCAGCGCGTGCCGAGCGTCAGGATGGCCGCGATCGGCGTTTGGACGGCGAAGTGCTCGAGGTGTTTGTAGGCGTCGGCCAAAAAGGCGTCCGAGTCGCCCAGGCCGCCGGTCGGGACGCCGGTGAGCACATGGGCGGGATAGACGATGATGTCGGCCTCCTCCTCGGCGGCGTCCTCCGCCAGGTGCAGGGCCTTCATCAGGTTGCCGTCCAGATCCCCCACCGTCGGGTTGGTCTGTGCCACTGCGATGTACATGTCGGATCGCTCCTTTGTCTGTCGATGATGGCGCCTGCCCCGCTCGGACGGGATGCGGGCGGTCTCACGGATCAGTAGTCGTCTGCCGCCTCCGAGGCAAGCCAGTCGCGTTCGAAGGCGCCGTAGCTGCCCGCCTCGACGGCCTCGCGGGCGCGGCGCATGAGGTCGAGCAGGAAATAGACGTTGTGTACGCTCAACAGGATACCACCGAGCATCTCGTCGGATTTGACGAGGTGGCGGATGTAGGCGCGGCTGTGCTCACGGCAGGTCGGGCAGCCGCAGTCCTCGTCGATGGGACGGAAGTCGTCGGTGTATTTCGCGTTGCGCATGTTCATGCGGCCCTTGCTCGAAAACGCCGTTCCCATGCGGGCGGTGCGTGTCGGCAGGACGCAGTCGAACATGTCGACGCCGCAGGCCACGGCGCGTACGAGCGTCGTCGGGTTGCCGACACCCATGAGATAGCGGGGCCTGTCATCCGGCAGGGCCGCACAGACATCCGGCAGCGTCTCGAACATGACCTCGTGGTCCTCCCCGACCGAGTAGCCGCCGATGCCGTAGCCGGGCAGGTCGAGCTCGCTCACGGCCGCTGCCGACTCCAGCCGCAGGTCGAGGTGCACCCCGCCCTGCACGATGCCGAAGAGTGCCTGGTCGGACCTCGTGTGGGCCTCCTTGCAGCGGCGTGCCCAGGCGGCGGAGCGCTCCACGGCGGCGGCGACGTCGGCCTTGTCGCAGGGATAGGGCGCACACTGGTCGAGCTGCATGATGATGTCGGCGCCGATCTGCTCCTGGATGGCCATGTTGTCCTCGGGCGTCCAACGGTGTTTGCTCCCGTCGACGATGGAGGTGAAGTCCACGCCGTCGGCGTCGAGCTCGAGCGTGTCGGCGAGGCTGAAGATCTGGAAGCCCCCGCTGTCGGTCAGCACCGGGCGGTCCCAGCCGTTGAAGGCGTGGATGCCGCCGGCCTGCTCGATGATGTCGGCGCCGGGGCGCAGGTAGAGGTGGTAGGTGTTGGACAGGATGATCTGCGTGCCGAGGTCTTCGAGCTGGGCGTTGGTCAGGCCTTTGACCGTGCCGGCCGTGCCGACGGGCATGAAGACGGGCGTTTCGATGTCGCCGTGCGGGGTATGGAAACAGCCCCGTCGGGCGGCGGTATCGGGGTCTTTGGCTATGAGGTCGAATTCGAACATGGTCTACAGGAGGAGCATCGCATCGCCGAAGCTGAAGAAGCGGTAGCCGTGCTGCTTGGCCTCCTCGTAGGCCGCCAGGATCTTCTCGCGTGAGTGAAAGGCGCTCACGAGCATGAGCAGCGTCGAGCGGGGAACATGGAAGTTGGTGATGAGGGCGTCGACGACGCGGAAGGTGTAGCCGGGCAGGATGTAGAGGTCGGTCGTCTGGCGCGTGCAGGGTGTGAGCGTGCCGCCTGCCGCGGCGCTTTCCAGGGATCTGACCGTCGTGGTCCCGACGGCGACGATGCGCCCGCCTGCCGCCCGGGTCGCCTCGATCGCCTCGACGGTGGCGGCCGGGATGCTGTAGCGCTCGGTGTGCATCACGTGTTCGGCCGGATCGTCCTCGGAGACGGTGCGGAAGGTGTCCAGACCCACCTCCAGGTCGACCGTGGCAAAGCCGACGCCCTTGCCCCGGATGCGCTCGAGGAGCTCCTCGGTGAAGTGCAGGCCGGCGGTCGGGGCGGCGGCGGAATGCTCGGAAGCCGCATAGACCGTCTGGTAGAGCTCGGTGTCGCCTTCGTAGTCGGTGATGTAGGGCGGCAGCGGGGTCAAGCCGATCTCGTGGACGACCGTGTCGAAGTCCTCGTCCCCCGCCGGCGAAAAGCGCAGCGTGCGCGAGCCGGTCTCCTCGTCGATCGCAAGCACCTCGGCGCTCATGAGCGGGGCGGCGTCCTCTGCGGCGGAAAACTCGACGACCGTCCCCGGCTTCAGGCGCTTGCCGGGCTTGACGAGGCAGTTCCAGGTCTGCTCGCCGGAGCGCTCCCCGTCCGCCTCGACGCGGTCGAGGAGCAGCACCTCGGCGGCTCCCCCGCTTTGCCGCTTGTGGCCGAGCAGGCGCGCGGGAAAGACACGCGTCTCGTTGGCGACGAGCAGGTCGCCGGGGTCCAGGTAGTCGATGATGTCGGAGAAGATACGGTGTTCGATCGTGCCGTCGCGGTGCAGGACCATGAGTTTGCAGGAATCACGTGGATCGGCCGGCGATTGCGCTATGTAGTTTTGCGGCAATTCGTAGTCGAAATCGTCGGTCTTCACATTCTCTCCTTGTTTGGTAGGCAGAATCCATACTAGCAAAACGCGCAGGTAAGCGGGGCATGCATGAAGTTTCTGGGAAAAGTCTTTATATTCCTCGTGGTAGTCGTCGTCATCGTCGGCGTCGGCATCATCGGCATCGAAGGCTACCTGCAGTCCCACGACACCTCCATCGCGAAGACCGCCTTCACGCAGATGTTCGGCGGGGACGACGAGCTCTACGACGAGCTGTCGGCGGTCGCCGCCCGATACGGCATCGACCTAAACGACGACGCCGCCGTCACCCAGTTCCTCACCGACAACAGCGACCACATCGACGAGCTGTACGCGACGTGCAGCCAGCTCAAAGACGGGGACATCAGCATCTCGCAGGCGGAAAGCCAGCTCGCGGCGGACCTCGACCTCTCCTCGATCACCACGCGCACCAGCGCCGGCTAGGGGCAGGCCGCAACCATGGCAGACAAGGACCCGGACCAGGACGCACAGCCGCAACGGCTGCTGCTGCATGCCTGCTGCGGCGTCTGTGCGCTCGAACCGACGCGCATCATGGCCGAAGAGGG
>JAJQAN010000009.1:0-9105 GCA_021203765.1 Coriobacteriaceae bacterium
GCGCTCGATGGGCTGCAGGTCGAGCGGCACGCCGATGACGCCGGTCGAGGCGACCAGGACCTCGTCGGCGGTGATGCCGAGGGCGGAGGCGACCAAGTCCGTCGTCGCGCGTGCGGCCTCCAGGCCGAGCTCGCCGGTCGCCGCGTTCGCGTTGCCGGCGTTGAGAACGATGGCGCGGCATCTCCCGTCGGCGACGTGTTCGCGTGAGACCTGCACCGGGGCGGCACAGAAGGTATTCGTCGTGAACATCCCTGCCGCACACGGCGCGTCCCCCTGCGCGCAGATGAGCGCGAGGTCGAGGCGTTCGGGATCGGGATACATCCCCGCATGGATGCCGCCCGCGAGGATGCCGGCCGGAGCACAGATGCCGCCGTCGGCCTCACCGAAGATCAGGTCAAGATCCCCGTCCCCGTCGAGCACGCAGCCCTGGTCTCTGTCCCTGTCGTTTCCCATCGCTACCCGCCTTCCTCAGACCACCGGAACGACGGCATCGAGCCCGGCTGTTTCGGCGAAGCCGCAGACGAGGTTGGCAGCCTGCACCGCCTGGCCGGCGGCGCCCTTGATCAGGTTGTCGATCGCGCAACTCGCGATGAGGGTGTTGGAGGCCTCGTCGAAGGCGAGCCCGACCTGCGCACGGTTGCTGCCGACGACCCACGAGGTCTGCGGCAGCTGCCCCTGCGGCAGGAGCGTGACGAAGGGCTCGGATGCATAGCGCTCGCTATAGAGAGCAGAGATCTCCTCGGAGGAGATATCCGGTTTGAGCGGAAGGTAAACCGTCGAGACCAGACCGCGCTTCATCGGCACCAGGTGTGGTGTGAAGACGACCTCGACGCCACGTCCGGCAGCCGCGGAGAAGGTCTGGGCGATCTCGGGGGTGTGCCGGTGCGGCAGCCCGTAGATGCCGGCCGACTCGTCCGCCGTACAGAAGTGTGTCTTTTCGCTGGCGGTCCGCCCGGCACCCGACACCCCTGAAAGGGCGGCGACGACGAGCGGTGTCTCGAGCGCGACGCCGGCTTCCAGGGCCGGGACGGCGGCCAGGGCGGATGCCGTCGGATAGCAGCCCGGACAGGCGACCAGTCTCGGTGCCGTCTGCAGGTCCGCACGGTACAGCTCCGGCAGACCATAGACCGCCTCCTCGAGCAGGTCCGCGCTCGTGTGCGCCGCACTGTACCAGTGCTCGTAGACGCTTTGGTCCTTCAGGCGGTAGTCCGCCGACAGGTCGATGACGACAAGTCCCGCCTCCAAAAGCTGCGGGGTCATCTCGAGGGAGGCCGTATGCGGCACGGTCAGAAAGGCGACCTCGGCAGCGGCGGCGACGGCCGTGACATCATGCGGCTCGAAGACGAGGTCGCATGAGCCCTGCAGGGCCGGGTAGAGCTCGGCAAGCGGCTTTCCCACATCGTGGTCGGAGGTGATGCACGTCAGTTCGAAGTCGGGATGGGCCAGCAGCAGACGCACGGCTTCGACCCCGGCATAGCCTGCAGCGCCGATGACGGCGGCCTTCTTCATGACGCCCACCCCTTTTCTTGCAGACACGGGTGATCCGCACCCGTCGTATGTGTGCAGGACAGTATGGGACAAAATGCGACTCTAATCAATAGAAACGCTTATTTTATTCATAAATATTGTATTTTTATATGATTTTATGCAGATTGCGCTTCGAGGACCTCTTCCTCCGCGCTCGGCAGCTTCTCGCCGCGGGCCAAGGCGGCCGTATCCCGGGCGATCATGAGCTCCTCGTTGGTGGGAACGACCCAGATCTCGACCTTGGAGCGTTCGTCGGATATCTTGCGCTCCTCGCCTTCAACCCGGTTGGCCTCGTAGTCGACGATGATGCCGAGGTCTTCGAGGCCGCCCAGTATCATGCGGCGCATGCGTTCGCAGTTCTCCCCGACGCCGCCGGCGAACGATATGGCGTCGACCCCGCCCATGACGGCCATGTAGGAACCGATATAACGCTTGACCGAGTTGGAATACATGTCGTAGGCCAAGGTCGCGCGCTCGTGTCCAGCGATGGTGGCGGCCTTGATCTCGCGCAGGTCGTTACTCAAACCCGAGATGCCGGCCAGGCCGGATTCGCGGTTCATGATCTCATTCATCTCGTCCGGGGTGTAGCCCTCGCGGTCCATCAGGTAGGTGACGATGGCCGGATCGATATCACCACAGCGGGTGCCCATCATGACGCCTGCCAGCGGCGTGAATCCCATGGAGGTGTCGACGGACAGGCCGTGGTCGACCGCCGTCAGGGAACAGCCGTTGCCCAGATGGCAGGTGATGATCTTGAGCTCGCTTTCCGGCCTGCCCATCAGCTCGGCGGTACGCTGCGCGATGTAGCGGTGCGAGGTGCCGTGGGCGCCGTACTTGCGGATGCCGTACTTCTCGTAGAACTCGTAGGGCAGGGCGTACATATAGGCACGCGGATGCATCGTCTGATGGAAGGCCGTGTCGAAGACGACGACATGCGGGACGTCCGGCATGAGCTCCCTGCAGGCACGCAGGCAGGTGAGCGCCGGCGGATTGTGCAGCGGTGCGAGCTCGACGCACTCCTCGATGTCGGCGATGACCTGGTCGTCGACCAAGACGCTTTCGGAGAACTTCTCGCCGCCGTGGACGATGCGGTGTCCGACCGCGTCGATCTCGTCAAGACTTTCGAGTTTGGAGTTCGGATCGGTGATCAGGGCGTCGAGCACGACGTGCATCGCCTCGAGATGATCCTTCATCGGGGTTTCGATGACGGTGGAATCCTCGTCGTACCACAGCTTGTGGAAGGAGTCGGCCGAGCCGACCTTCTCGCAGAGGCCCTTCGCGATGACCTCTTCGGTCTCGACGTTGATGACTTGGTATTTCAGGGATGAACTGCCAGCGTTGACAACCAGAACGTTCATGAATCCCCCTTTGATACCTCAGCTGGAAAGGCCGTTGGACCGTTTTAAGTCGTGTAACCTCATATTGTTGCATACCGCAAAAACCAGGTAAATAAACGCCTCGCAAACGGTCTGGATTGAGGCGGGGTTCCGACGGGGTCCTAGAACATGCCCTCCTTCATGGGCTCGCCGCCGCAGACATGTATATGCAGGTGCTTGACGGTCTGGGCGGCATCGTCGCCGGTGTTGACGATGGTGCGATAGCCGCTGTCCGCGACGCCCTTGATCTGCGCCACCTTCGGCACGACCGAGAAGAGGTGGCCGAGCAGATCGGCGGGGACGTCGTCTGCCAAGGAAGCGTAGTGTTCCTTGGGAACGATGAGCGTATGGACGGGCATCTGTGGGTTGGCGTCCTCGAAGGCGAGGCAATACTCGTCCTCGTATATGATGGTGCCGGGGATCTCCCCGCTTACGATCTTGCAGAAAATGCAGTCGTCCATGGTCCTCTCCCTTCAGCTCAGGTTCTCGTCGACCGTGTCGTCGCTTTCGGGTTCGAGCTCCCCCATCAGCACGGTGACCTTCTGCTGGGCCTCGTCCAGGCGCTTGCGCAGGGTGCCGAGGAGCTCGACGCCGCGTTCGTAGCGCTTGATGCTGTCCTCGAGCTCGAGCTGGTTGCCCTCCAGCTGATGGACGATCCCCTCGAGCTCGTCCAGGCCCTCCTTGAAACTCAGTTCTTCGATCTTCGTATCCTCTGCCATCATGACTCCCTTTCGATCGAGTCGACGTCACAGTTCATCGCACCATCTTTGACACGTACCTTGACCTGCTGCCCTGCCGCCACCTTGTCGACCGTGTCGATGACGCTGCCGTCGGCGCCGTAGGCGATGGAATAGCCGCGGTCGAGCGTCTTGAGCGGAGACAGGGCCTTGAGACGGGCATCCGCGAGGTCCACGGAGCGCTCGTAGGAACGCAACAGGTTCGGGGAGAGCGCACGCAGGCGTTCCTGCATGAGCTCGAGCCGATGGGCATCCTGGCGCAGCGCTTCGGGCAGGGCGCGCGCAAGACGCTCCCCGGCCAGATCGAGCGACTGGTAGAAGGAGGCGAGCAGGTAGTCCGGGTCGTTCCAGACCGGGCGCGAACGCTGTCGTTCGTAGCGGTGGCTCGCCGCCTCGATACGCCCCTGCAACGCCGCGGCAAGGGAAGCGGAGACGCCCGCGAGCGTCTGCTGCAACTCCTCCTTCGACGGGGCGACGGCCTCGGCGGCCGCCGTCGGCGTGGAACAACGCAGGTCGGCCACCATGTCGGCGATGGAATTGTCCGGCTCGTGTCCGATGCCGGTGACGACGGGTATGCTCGATGCGGCGACGGCACGGGCGAGCTGCTCGTCGTTGAACGGCATCAGGTCCTCGTAGGAACCACCGCCACGCACCAGCAAGATGACGTCTGCCGCAAGCTGCGGATCCTGTGCTGCCGCAAGGCCTTCCCGAATCTGTTCGGGCGCCGCGGCTCCCTCGACCATGACCCCGAAGAGGGCGACCTCCGCCATCGGGTAGCGACGGCGCAGCGTCCGCAGGACGTCGTGGACCGCCTTGCCGCGCGGCGAGGTCACGACGGCGATGCGCTGCGGCAGGCGGGGCGGCTTGCGTTTGCGGCTCTCCTCCATCAGGCCTTCGGCCTCGAGCTTCTTGGCGATCCTGGCGACCTTCATACGCAGGTCCCCCTCGCCGGCGAGCTGTATCCTCTGCACGCTGAACTGCATACGGCCCTTGGCGACGTAGCAGCTGAACATGCCGCTCACCTCGACCAGCATGCCCTGTCGCAACTCGATATCGCTTGCTCGGTATTTGTCGCGCCACATCAGACATTGCATGGCGCTGTCCTCGTCGCTGATCGTGAAGTAGGCCGCCTTATAGCCGGGCTTGTCGTTGAACTCGGAGACCTCGCCGATGACCGTCAGGCGGATCTGTTCGAGCGAGCGACGGGCGGTGTTGAGCGCCTGGGTGACCGATATGGCCGCTTTCTGCCCGCCGATCTCCGCCTGTGCCATGAGTGCAACCTTAGACCGACATCAGCGGGAGCCGGCCCGGTTCAGGTAGTAGAGCAGGTAGAGGATGCTCATCAGGGCGTTGGCGACGTAGGTGAGCGCGGCCGCCCGCAGGACGGTCCGCGAGCCCCGACGTTCCCGGTCGGTCACGGAGCCGCCGGCAAGGGATCCGCCGCCGACGTAGGCGAGGGCGCGTTTGGAGGCGTTGAACTCGACCGGCAGGGTGACAATTTGAAAGAGGACCGAAAACCCGAAGCAGATGATGGCGAGCCAGTACAGGGCCAGGATGTTGAAGATGAGGCCGAGGATCAGCAGGAATACCCAGATGCGCGAGCCGAAGTTGGCCACCGGGACGATCGCCGTGCGGACTCGGAGCGGCATGTATCCGCAGGCATGCTGGACGGCATGGCCGCATTCGTGGCAGGCGACCGCCATGGCCGAGATAGAATCCTTGTCGTAGACCGACTCGGAGAGGCTGAGGACATGGTTGCGCGGATCGTAGTTGTCCGTCAGATTGCCGCTGATGCGGCGGATGTCGACGTCGTGTATGCCGTTGTCCTCGAGCATCTTGCGTGCCGCCTGTGCACCGGTCATGCGCGCGCTCGTCTCGTAGCGGGAATACTTGTTGAAGGCATGGTGGATGTAGAACTGCGTGGCAGCCCCCAAGACAATCGCTAGGATGAGTAAAGCCCAGTACGTCATGATTCCTCCATGTCGAGCGGCGCTGCACCGCGCCGCCTGGTATACGTGCCTCTACGAGGATTCCCCGCCCTGCGGGCGCTCGGAGATCTGGACCTTTCCCTCCTCGATGTGAAAGGACCGTTTCCCCTCGAGCACTTCAGCCAGTTCCTTACCGACTACATCATAACGCCAGCCCTGCATGAGCGCCGAGCGGGAAGGCTTTCCACAGACAAGATAGACGAGATCGTCATGGGAAGCGATGAAGGACGAGGCCACATGGAGCTCGTTTGCCTTCAGTTTGAGCGTAGCGGACAGCAGGTCGACGGCAGCGGCTTGATCCGTGGAAGGGCGGAGCGGCCGTTCGATGACGGGCAGGTCGTCGCTCGGGACCTTCTGAGCGACCTTCACGCATTCGATGATGCTTTGACGATCCCTTGAAGACAGACGCTCCGTGTCCTGGATGCAGCCGATACCGTTTTGCGTCTTGGGTGCACGGCGGGCGATCTCGAGCAGACAGTCGTCGCCCAGAACCCATTTGCGCGGGAGATTCCGCGTCCGTGCCTCCTCCTCACGCCAGGCGGCGACCTCCCGTGCGACCGCGGCCTGTTGGGGCGTCAGCGTCCCCGAGCGTTTGATCCGCTTCCACATCTCGCGGGGATCGGCATCGTAGCGCGCCTTTTCGCACATCGCGGCAAAATCGTCGGTGACCCAACCTAAGCGATCCTTGTCCTGCAGCCTCCTGCACAGCTTCTCATACAGCTTCGGGAGATACCGGACATCCTCGATCGCATAGTCCAGCTGCGCATCCGTCAGCGGGCGTTTGCTCCAATCGCTGAAAGACTGCGTTTTGGGAAGGCTGATCTTGAGAAGGTTTTCGACCAGGGTGCCGTAGCCGATCTGCGCCTGCATGCCCAAGGCCGCAGCCGCGACCTGCGTGTCGAAGATGGGCCGGGGGGTCACATCACAGGCCTGATAGAGGATCTCGATGTCCTGCTCGCCGGCATGGAAGATCTTCGTACAGCTCTCGTCGGTGAGTATCGACGCGAACGGATGGAGGTCTTCCACCTCGAGGGGGTCGACGATGGCTTCGATCTGGGTGTTGTTGACCTGGAGGAGGCAGAGCTGCGCGTAGTAATGCTTCTCGCGGATGAATTCCGTATCGATTCCGATGAGCTCCGAACCTTCGAGACGGGCGACCAGCTTTTCGAAGCCTTCCTGCGTCTCAATGTATTCGGGCATGCATGCTCCTCGGAATGTACGATACGGACGTGTGCGCTGCACACACGTCGGAATATTATAGACACTCGGGCCAGACCCGCAAAACGGAGCGGATCGCTCCCGCCGTCATCCGTCGATCCTCTCAAGCTACAATCGGGCATAAAAAAAGCAGGCCGGAGGTCTGGTGTTTACAGCCTCTGACCTGCTGTTTTGAGTGGTGGGCGATACAAGATTTGAACTTGTGACCTCTTCCGTGTCAGGGAAGCGCTCTCCCCCTGAGCTAATCGCCCGTAAAGACGAGGTCGGCGAACCGACAAGGCGTTAGTTTATCAGAAAGCAGAGGTTGTGCAAGAAACGGAGGCTGTGAACAGGTCAGTCTTCGCCGTCCCCCAGATCGAGGTCTTTGAGCACGGCAAACGGGTTACTCGGATCGACCTCGTCGGTCGGGCAGGTGCAGGGTTCGGTGTTGAGGTTGGCCCCACAGCCGGGACAGAGCCCCTTGCAGTCCGGCGTGCAGAGGATGGTCTGCGGTATCTCGTGGACCAGACCCGCCATGATGTTGTCGGTGATATCGATGATGCCGCTCTCGTCGACGACAGAGAACTCGTCTTCCTCCATGTCCTCGGGCGCTTCGGTCGCGCCCATCAAGAAGTAGCCCTCGACCTCGCCTTCGACCTCGAGGCTCGTCGGCTCCAGACAGCGGTGGCAGCGGCCGTCCAGCCGTGCCTTGACCGTCCCGCGCAGCAGGATCGCGTCCTCGGTATTCGAAAGCTGGAGATCGTAGGCGATGCCGTCGGGCGTGGCGAAGTCGTCGCCGGCAAACTCGAAGTCCGTGCAGTCCAGCACGCCGTCAAGCGCCTGATATGCACCGGTTTCTTGGAGTTGGGGTAGAACGGATATGGAAAGCGGCTCCACCGGCCGTCCTCCTTTACCAGGTGTGCGGCTACTCGGTGGTGGTGGAGTTGAGACGCTCGCGGCAGCGGCTGACGTTGTTGAGGAGGTTGCCGAGGTTGGTTTCGAGGTTGGCGAAGACCTGGTCGGCGTAATCCTCGGCGCCGACGCGCATCTCACGCTCGCGCAGCATGGCGTCGTCGACGATGCCGTCCGCCTTCTGCTCGGCGATGCGGACGACCTCCTGCTCGCTGGCGATCTGGTCGGCCTGGCGCTCGGCATCCTCCAGGATGCGATTGGCGTCGATTTCGGCTGCCTCGATCATACCCTGTCGGTCGCGTACGATGATACGGGCCTGGCGAAGCTCCTCGGGCAAGATGTCACGGATCTCGTCCAGGATCTCGAAGATCGGTCCGATTTCGATCTGACGTTTTTGGCTGTTCCCTAAGACGGGTTTAGACTGCTCGATCCGCTCGGTCAGTTCGTCGAGCAGTTCCTCGATTCCTGCGTCTTCCACGTCCCACTCCTTCTCGCTTGTGCATCTCATCTGCGTGTTGCCGCCGCGAAGCGCTTGTTCTGCGGCGACAATGCTGTTTTACTGCTGCGTTTCGAGTACTAATGCACAGATTATAACAAATGTGAGCACGTAGGGGGCTGCGCCCCCTACAACCCCTGCCAAAGCTTCGGAGTCGTTGATTGGAGGTGTGAGGTACCCTTTCCAAGCTTTCGAGGGCACACCCATACCCCAATCTTTGCTGAGACTTTACGGAGGCGGGAGGTACCTACTCCAAGTTTTCGCAGGCACACTCCCGCCTCCTATAATCTCGAAACGTTCGGAAAACCCGAAACGCCTGCTCCAAGTTTTCGCGGACATCCCACATCCCTTGAGTCGTCGGAACCGCAATCGAGGGCGTGGGGTGCCCCCTTGTTGATGGAAGGTTTCTAGAACCGAGGTCTGAGGATGTCGGTGACTGTGCCGACCCGCACCTGTGCATCCGCCACCGCATTGCCGTCGGCGAGGGCGTGGGCGGGATAGAGCTCGAGCAGGGGGCGCACGACGAAGTCGCGCTCGAGAATTCCCGGATGCGGCAGAGTGAGCTCCGGCGTTGCGCGCGTCTCGCCTTCGTAGTCGATGAGGTCGAGGTCGAGGGTGCGAGGTCCGTTTGCTTCATGGCGGACTCTCCCCTCCTGCTCCTCGATGTCCTGTAGGCGTCTCAGCAGGTCCTCGGGGGGCAGCGTCGTCTGGAGGGAGACGACGGCGTTGGCGAACGATGCCTGGTCCTCCTTATAGGCCGGCTCGCTTTCATAGATGGAGGAAACGGCGGCAAGCCAGGTGTGCGGCAGATGGCGCAGGGCCTCGCAGGCGGCATCCAGGCGTTCCAGGCGCGGCTCGATGTTGGAGCCGAG
>JAJQAN010000009.1:9205-46866 GCA_021203765.1 Coriobacteriaceae bacterium
GGGCCTCGCAGGCGGCATCCAGGCGTTCCAGGCGCGGCTCGATGTTGGAGCCGAGCGCGACCAGCACCCGCCGCGAATCACGCAGCGCCGTAACGGTACGGGCGACGTCGTGGGCGCGGACGATGCGAGCACCGTCCTCGCAGGCTGCAGCGGCACAGAGGGCCGAGGCCTCGTCGCGTTGCGTTACCTCCTCGATGCCGGTGCAGGCACCGATGTAGCTCTTGCGACTGACCGCGACCATGAGGGGATAGCCGAGCGAGGCCAGGCGTTCCTGCGACTCGAGCAGGATGCGGTTGTGCGCGGCGGTTTTGCCGAAGCCGATGCCCGGGTCCAGGCAGATGCGCTCTGCAGCGACCCCACGTGCTTCAAGTTCGTGTGCATGCTCGAGCAGGAAGGCTCCGACCTCGCCTACGACATCGTCGTAGCGCGGTTCGTCCTGCATCGTCTTGGGCTCGCCGAGCATGTGCATGAGCACCAGGCCGCAGTCGCTTGCGGCCGCGACCTTTTGCATCTCCGTATCCCGGAAGCCGGAGACGTCGTTGATGATGTGGATGCCGGCTTGCACACAGGCCGTCGCGACAGGTGCATGGCGGGTGTCGACGCTCACGACGAAGCCTTCGGCAAGCAGCGCCTCGACAACCGGCAAGACACGGGCGAGTTCCTCCTCTTCATCGACCGGCGCCGAGCCGGGACGGGTCGACTCTCCCCCGACGTCGATGATAGCTGCCCCTTCGTCGCGCATGCGGCGGGCATGGTCAAGCGCCGCATCGACAGAGTTGTAGAGCCCACCGTCGCTGAACGAATCGGGGGTGACGTTGAGGATGCCCATGACAAGGGGCGCGGACAGGTCGAAGGCCTGCGTGCCGCAGGTCCACGTTCGTGCCGGTATTCGTTTCGTGTCGTGGGTGGGCGTGCCTGCGTCTTCGGCGGCATGCGGGCCGCTGCTCATCTGTTTTCCTTGATGAGGCTCAAGGCCTCGGCACGGGTCGTCGCCGACCGCTCGAGGCTGCCCCGCACCGCCGAGGTCGTCGTCACCGAGCCGGGCTTGCGGACGCCGCGCATGCTCATGCACAGATGCTCGCATTCGAGGATGACGAGTACGCCCTGGGGGTCGAGCTGCTCGACCAGGGTGTCGGCGATCTGCGAGGTCAGCCGTTCCTGCACCTGCAACCGATGCGCGTACAGATCGACGAGACGCGCGAGTTTGGAAAGTCCGCAGATGCGTCCCGACTTGTTGGGGATGTAGGCGACGTGCGCGACGCCGAAGAAGGGGACGAGATGATGCTCGCAGAGCGAGTAGACGGGGATATCGCGGACGATGACCATCTCCTGGTGGCCTTCGTCGAAGGTGTTGGCGAACAGCTCGCTCGGATCCTGGGTCTGGCCACCGAGGACCTCCTCGTACATGCGGGCGACGCGTGCGGGCGTCTCCTGCAGTCCTTCGCGGTCGGGGTCCTCCCCGACTCCTTCCAGGATCTGGCGGACGCCTGCTTCTATCTTGTCGTGGTCCATGGGCGGCCTCTCTCAGCGCAAAACGTCAGGAAGCGTCGTCGGATGTGGGAGCGCCTTTCGGCGGCACCGGCGCGTCGGGATCGACCGGCTTGTCCTTCGAAGAGGTGGTCGTATCCTGCTTGCCATCGCCGCTCTTCTTATCGGCCTCATCGGTGGCCGTATCGTCGGACTCACCTTCGGTGAGCGCGTGCTCGGCCTCCTCCTTGGCCTTTTCGGCCTCTTTCTCCTTCTTACGCTTCTTCTCCTCGACGAGGTATTCGTCCCATTTGTTGTCGAGCAGGGCATCGAGGGCGTCGCCGTCGATGGATTCGCGTTCGAGCAGGACCTCGGCCATGAGGTCGAGGTGCTTGCGGTTCTTGCTGAGGATGGCGTAGGCGGTGTCGTGCGCCTCCGTCATGATGCGGGTGACCTCCTCATCGATGAGGTTGGCCGTCTCCTGGCTGTAGTCCGGGTTGGCGGCATAGTCGCGGCCGAGGAAGACCTCGTGGTCCTGTTCGCCATAGACCTGGTGGCCGAGCTTTTCGCTCATGCCGTAGCGGGTGACCATCTGCTTAGCGATCTGGGTTGCACGCTCCAGGTCGTTGGAGGCGCCGGTCGTGACGGCATCGTCTCCGAAGACGATCTCTTCGGCCACACGTCCGCCGAGGAACATCGCCAGATCGTCACGCATCTCCTCCTTGCTGTCCAAGAAGCTGTCCTCTTCGGGGATGGAGAGCGTGTAGCCGAGCGCCTGGCCACGGGGGATGATGGTGATCTTGTGCACCGGATCGGTGTGCTCGAGCAGGTGACCGACCAGGGCATGGCCGGATTCGTGGTAGGCGATGGTGGACTTCTCCTGGTCCGTCATCAAGCGGCCCTTACGTTCCGGTCCGGCGATGACACGCTCCAGGGATTCGTTGATCTCGTCCTGGGTGATGACGTTTTTGTTGCGACGTGCGGCCAAAAGCGCGGCTTCGTTTAAGAGGTTGGCCAGATCGGCGCCGGAACGTCCGGTGGTAAGCGCCGCGAGGCTCTCCAGGTCGACCGAGGAATCGAGCGGCTTGCCTTCGGCATGGACTTTGAGGATCTTCTCGCGTCCCTCCTTGTCCGGTGCCGTGACCGTGATCTGACGGTCGAACCTGCCGGGGCGCAGCAGCGCCGGGTCGAGGATGTCGGGACGGTTGGTGGCGGCGATCAGGATGACGGAATCGTTGACGTCGAAGCCGTCCATCTCGACCAGGAGCTGGTTGAGGGTCTGCTCGCGTTCGTCGTGCCCGCCGCCGACACCGGCGCCGCGCTGACGGCCGACCGCATCGATCTCGTCGATGAAGATGATGGAGGGTGAGGCCTCCTTGGCCTGTTCGAACAGGTCGCGGACACGGGAGGCGCCGACGCCGACGAACATCTCGACGAAGTCAGAACCGGAGATGCTGAAGAACGGCACGCCCGCCTCGCCGGCGACCGCACGGGCAAGAAGCGTCTTGCCGGTGCCCGGAGGGCCGATGAGCAGGACGCCGCGGGGGATCTTGGCCCCCATGGCCTGGAACTTGGCGGGGTTGTCTAAAAACTCCTTGATCTCATCGAGCTCCTCGACCGCCTCGTCGATGCCGGCCACGTCGGAAAAGCGGACGTTCGGGGTCTCCTCCTCGGTCTTTTTCGCCTTGGTCCGACCGAACTGCATCTGCCGGTTGTTCATGCCATTCATCTGCGAGAGGAAGAACATGAAGATGCCGAAGATGAGCAAAAGCGGCAACAGCGTCGTGAGCAGGGTGGTGATCCAGCTGTTGGTCGTGACGTCGACGTTGTAGGTGGTTTCGGGATGCGCCGCCATCAGTTCCTGGAGGCTGTCGTCACCGGTGTAGGTCGATGAGAACTCGGTGGTCTCGCCGCTTTCCTTGGCGGCCTCGTCGCGGTAGTACTGGCCCTCGAGGGTGGCAGAGGCGGCATGATAGGTCACGTCTGCGACCATACCGTCCTCGACCGCGGTCACGAACTGGCTCGTCTGCAGCTCGTCGACCTCCTGCCGTGGGGTGAACACGCGGAACTGGGCGATGATGAGGACGGCGATGACGACCACGACCAGGATCCAGATGACGATGGTCCTCGTCCGCGGACGCTTCCGCTTGCCGTCCTTTTTCTGTTGCGAATCTTCTGTATCCACGCTATGACTCCTTGGCTGTGCGTCCGTCCCCAGCTCTGCAGCGGACGGACTTTAGATTATAAGGTATCGATTTGTTCTTTGAGGACACCGACGTAGGGTAGGTTGCGGTAGCGCTCGGCGTAGTCGAGGCCGTAGCCGACGATGAACCGGTCCGGGCAGTTGAACCCGATGTATTTGCAGTCGACCTCGGCTTCCTTCTTGCCCTCCTTGCAGAACAACGTCGCGACCTCGAGCGAACGGGGGCTGCGGCTGTGCAAGGTCTTCATCAGGTACTTGAGCGTGAGGCCGGAGTCGAAGATGTCTTCGGCGATGAGGACGTCTTTGCCTTCGATGGAGGAGCTGAGGTCCTTGATGATGCGGACCACGCCCGAGGACTTGGCGGCCGATCCGTAGGAGCTGACCGCCATGAAGTCCATCTCCATCGGAAGTTCGATCGAGCGTACCAGGTCGGCCATGAAGATGGCAGCACCGCGCAGGACGCTGATAACGATGAGGTCCTTCCCCTGGTAGTCACGGGTGATCTGGGCACCCATCTTTTGGACACAGTCCTTGATCTCTTCTTCGGTGTAGAGGATTTCCTCTAGGTCGGGGTGCATGCCCTGCGAACTCCTTAACCTCGGCTCTCGGAACAAACGGGTTGTCATTATCGCACGTCTTATATCACTTCTGGCAAACAGTACCGTTTTGCCATATTCACCACGCCTGAGCGGCCAAGGCGTTCAGTCAGGCGTGTTGGACGTCGGCGAGAAGCGCAGCTCGCCGCCCTCGATCTGCACGCGGATACCGCCGCTGACCTCGGTACAGAGTTCCCCTTCGACTATGCCGTCAACGATGCGTTCCACCTGGACCGCCTCGAAGCGGCCCGTCGGGCGAACCTCGAGCAGACAGCGTAGGACGACCCGTCGGCACATCGGGCGGTCGAGACCTTCTAAGACCTCGAGGGGAAGATGTGCCGCCTGCACGGCTTCCTGCTCGTCGGGTGCGGATGCAGGAGCGTCGAAGACCAGGTTGCGCAGGACGAGGGAACGGGCATCGTCGGCGAGCAGGGTCTGCTCGTCTTCGACGAGGTCCATCGTACGTTCGAGGGATGTTTCGAAGCCGGGGCGCAGGTCGCGCAGGACCGGGATGAGCTGCGTGCGCACCCGGCTGCGGAAATTCGAACCGTCCTCGTTGGTCGCGTCCTCGCGCCACAGCTCGGCATCCGTGTGGTCGGGATAGAGGTCGCGCAGATAGTCTCTCAGCTCCTCACGCCGGCGTGAGAGCAGGGGCCGGTAGATCCGTCCCCGTCGGCGTGGGATCGAGGCGAGCCCGGAGGGACCAGCGCCGGTCAGGCTGCGCATGAAGAAGGTCTCGATGCGGTCGTCGAGGGTATGGGCGAGCACGAGCAGACCCTGCTCGGGATCGGCATTGCGTTGCTCGCACCAGACGTCGAGCACCTCCTCGCCTGCCGCATAGCGCAGCTCACGGGCACAGTCCTCGATGCTCCGCCTCGTCCGGCGGTGCAACTCCTCCACATCGACGTGACGCACCTCGCAGGCCAGCCCCAGATCCTCGCAACGCGCTTGGACGAAGGCCGCATCGGCGTCGGCCTCGGAGGCGCGCAGACCGTGGTGTATGTGCAAGACCTTGCAGTCGTCGCGGCAGTCCAGGCGTGCCGCCATCTCGAGCAGGGCGATCGAGTCGGATCCGCCCGAAACCATGAGCACGCAGGGATGTCCGGAGAGGGCCTCCACCTTCAGCGCCGCCCCCGCCGTCTGCCGATATTCTTGCGGGTGCCCTGCGTGCTGCCCCGGCGGGCGGTCGCCTTCAGGCGGGCTAAGGCGTCGTCGACGTCGGTGCTCTCGACCTGCGCACGCAGGCTGACCGCCTGGTCACGCAGCTGGGCGGCGGTCTCGTAGTCGAGCGCCTCGGAGGCTTCGGCCATCTGTTCTTCGAGGGAGGCGATCAGGCGCTGGACCTCGCCGGTGCCGAGCTTGGCGACATCGGCCGCAACCTCTTCGAGAGCATCGGCGGAGGTTTCCTCCGCACCCTCGTTTACCTGGGACATAATCGAGTTGATCGCCTTGCGGATCGTCTGCGGCTCGATACCGTGCTCCTCGTTGTAGGCCATCTGGAGGCGCCTACGGCGCGCCGTCTCGTCGATCGCCCGCTGCATCGACTCGGTGACGTCGTCGGCATACATGATGACCTGGCCGGACACGTTGCGGGCGGCACGGCCGATCGTCTGGATCAGGCTGCGGTGGTTGCGCAGGAAGCCCTCCTTGTCCGCATCGAGGATCGCGACCAGGGAGACCTCGGGCAGGTCGAGCCCCTCGCGCAGCAGGTTGATACCGACCAGCACGTCGAACTCCCCGGCCCGCAGGTCGTTTAAGATCTCGACGCGGTCGAGGGTGGCGATGTCGCTGTGCAGGTAGCGCGCCTTGACCTGCTGGTCGAGCAGATGGTCGGTCAGATCCTCGGCCATCTTCTTGGTCAGGGTGGTGATGAGGACGCGTTCGTGGCGCTCGGCGCGCTCGGTGACCTCGGCGAGCAGGTCGTCGATCTGGCCCTTGGTCGGGCGCACGATGACCTCGGGATCGAGCAGGCCGGTCGGCCGGATGATCTGCTCGGTCACCTTCTGGGAAACCTGTTCCTCGTAGTCCCCCGGCGTTGCGCTCACATAGACGAACTGGGGGATCCGCTCCTCGAACTCGTCGAATCGCAGAGGGCGGTTGTCCAGGGCGCTCGGCAGGCGGAAACCGTGCTCGACTAAGGTGACCTTGCGGCTGCGGTCGCCCTCGTGCATGCCGCGGATCTGCGGCACGGTCACATGGCTTTCATCGATGATTGTCAGAAAGTCCTTGCGCCCGAAGTAGTCGAGCAGCGTGTAGGGTGGCTCACCGGGTTTGCGCCCGTCCAGATGGCGCGAGTAGTTCTCGATGCCCGTGCAAAAGCCCATGGTCTGCAGCATCTCGACATCGTAGGCCGTCCGTTGCTCGAGCCGCTGCGCCTCGAGCAGCTTGCCTTCGTCCTTGAACTCCTTCAGGCGCTGCTGCAGCTCCTCATCGATCGTCTGCAGGGCATGCTCGACGTCGGGCCGACTCGTCACGTAATGGGAGGCCGGCCAGATGGGAGTGGAACGGTAGGTCATGAGCTGTTCGCCGCTCACCTGGTCGACCTCCACGATGGAGTCGACCTCGTCGCCGAAGAACTCGATGCGCAGCGGATGGTCGGCATAGGGCGGGAACACGTCCACCACGTCCCCGCGCACGCGGAAGGTGCCGCGGGTGCAGTCGTAATCGTTGCGGTCGTATTGGATATCGATGAGGCTGTGGATGAAGTCATCGCGATCGCAGGGCACCTCGGTATCGAGGAAGACCGCCATGTCCATGTAGTTGTCGGGCGATCCGATGCCGTAGATGCAGCTCACCGAGGCGACGACGATGACGTCCTTACGGGTGAGCAGGGCAGCCGTCGCCGCATGGCGCAGCTTTTCGACCTCCTCGTTGATGGAGGAGTCCTTCTCGATGAAGGTGTCGGTCGAGGGCACGTAGGCCTCGGGCTGGTAGTAGTCGTAGTAGCTCACGAAGTAGACGACGGCGTTTTCGGGGAAGAACTCCCGCAGCTCGGCGGCGAGCTGGGCGGCCAGGGTCTTGTTCGGCGCCATGACCAGCGTCGGCATGCCCATACGTTCGATGAGCTTCGCCATCGTGAAGGTCTTGCCCGAACCGGTCACGCCCATGAGCGTCTGGTAACGTAGGCCGTCGCGCAGGCCCTGCGCGAGCGAATCGACCGCCTCCGGCTGGTCGCCCGACATCTCGTAGGGTGCGACGACCTTGAACTCGTTGCCGGCCTCGCGTTCGCCGTCGATGCGCTGGCTTTGCGCCTTATCCATGAAACGCCTCTTCGTGCGCCGCCCACCAGGCGTCGACGGCCTCCTGCAACTCGTCGGAGGTGCCCGAGTTGTCGATGATGTCGTCGGCGATCTCGTTGCGCTCGGCGTCAGTGGCCTGCAGGGAGATACGCCGGGTGGCATCGAGGGGGTCCATGCCCCGTGCGATCGCACGGGCAAGGCGTAGCTCGCTCGGTGCCGTGACCGAGATGATGGAGTCGGCCAGACGCGCGAAATCGGGGTACTGGGTCAAAAGCGGGACTTCCACGACCTGTACCGGAGCGGCCGATTGCGGGCTGCAGTGCACGTCGCTTAAATAGTCGCTTGCGACCTTCATGATGCGCGGATGGGTGATGTCGTCGAGCGCCTGCGTCGAGGCGTCGTCGGAAAACGCGACGGCGGCCAGACGCTTCGGGTCGATGTTCCCCGCCTCGTCGAGGATCACCTCGCCGAACTCGTCGGTAAGCTCGTCTATCATCTGGGTATCGTTTTCGAGGAGGTTGTGGGCGATACCGTCGAGGTCGAGGGAGCAGGCACCGTGAGCGCCCAGCATCTCGCAGACCATCGATTTGCCCGATCCGAGCCCCCCTGTAACCATCACGGTATACATGCGCAGCCGCCCTCGTCCTCCGACTCCTCGAATTGCATCTGATAATAGTAGGCATAGGTACCACCGTGGGCAAGGAGCTCCTTGTGCGTGCCGCGTTCCTCGACCTGGCCGTCGCGGATGACGACGATCTCGTCGGCGTTACGGATGGTGGAGAGGCGGTGGGCGATGACAAGCGAGGTCTTGCCGCGCGAAAGCTCTTCGAGCGAGGCCTGAATGTAGCGTTCGCTTTCGTTGTCCAGAGCGCTGGTCGCCTCGTCGAGCACGATGATGGCGGGATCCTTCAAGAACATGCGCGCGATGCTGATGCGTTGTTTCTGGCCGCCGGACAGACGGGTTCCCCGCTCGCCGACAAGTGCGTCGTAGCCGTCCTCGAGCTCCAAGGCGAAGTCGTCGACCCCGGCGCGACGCCCCGCTTCGAGGACCTCCTCATCGCTGGCATCGAGGCGGCCGTAGGCGATGTTCTGGCGTATCGTCGCGTCGAAGAGGTAGACATCCTGCTGCACGATGCCGATGGCGGCACGCAGGGACTCGAGCGTCACGTCGCGGATGTCCTGTCCGTCGATGGTGATGCTGCCGCCGCACACGTCGTAGAAGCGCGGCAGAAGCGAGCAGACGGTCGTCTTGCCGCCGCCCGAGGGACCGACGAGCGCGACGGTCCTGCCCGGTTCGATCTTTAAATCGAGATGCTGCAGGACCTCGACGCCGGGGCGGTAGGAGAAGTCGACGTCGTGGTAACAGACCTCCCCGTGCCGCAGATCGAGCGGGAGGGCACCCTTCTTGTCCTGCACGCTCGGAACCTCGTCCAAGATCTCGCAGAAGCGTCTGAAGCCGGCATAGCCACGCTGGAAGCTTTCAGTGAAGTTGATGAGCTGTGAGAGCGGCGACATGAAGATGCCGATGTAGAGCGCGTACATGACCAGATCGGTCGCCGGCATCCAGCCGTTGGTGACGAAGATCCCTCCCCCGACGATGAGCGTGACGTAGAGCAGCCCGGTGAACATGTTGATGAGGCCGTTGAACTCGCCCATGTTGAAATAGCTCTCCTTCTTGGCATCGAGAAACTCCTCGTTGCTTTCCTGGAAGCGCCTGCGCTCGTAGCGCTCGTTGCCGAAGGAGCGGACGACCTTCACACCGCCGAGCGAATCCTGCAGCCGGGAATTGACGCCCGAGATGCGGATGCGCTGTTCGTGGAAGACGCGGCGGAAGCGCAGATTGCGGAAGATGGCGTAGATGGTGAGCACGAGCGTCACCGCGAACATGACGAGGGTGAGCTGCCAGCAGACGAAGGCGAGCAGGACGAATGAACCGATGACCTCAAGTCCGGCGATGATGAAGGTCTCGGGACCGTGGTGGGCGAATTCCGAGATGTCAAAGAGATCGTTGGTCACCCTGCTCATCATGTCGGCCGTCTTGTTCCGGTCGTAGTAGTCGAAGGAGAGGCGCTGGTACTGGTCGAAGAGGTCGCGCCGCATGTCGCTTTCCATGCGCACGCCCATGATGTGGCCCCAGCTGCTGACGAAGTAGCGGCAGCCGGCCCCGATCAAATAGAGCACGATCAGGCCGACGGCGATGAGCCAGATATTCTGCATGATGACGGCCCCGTTGCCCTCCGAAAAGGCACGGATCACCTGGTTGAGGATCTGGGGGAAGCTGAGGTCGATGCCGGCCTGGATCAGCGCGCAGAAGAGGTCGGCGACGAGCAGAAACCAGTGCGGCCGGTAATAGGACAGAAAGCGCCTGAAGACCTTGGTCCGCTTGCCGTCGGAGTCATTGCCGGAAAGATCGGCGGCGGCCTGACGCGACCTGCTGTCGTCTGCCGTTATGTAGCTTTCTCCGCGCATACCCTCACCTGCTTCGATCGGTGATGGTGCCGCCCCCCAAGACCAGGTCCCCGTCGTAGAAGACGGCGGCCTGTCCTGCCGCGACGGCACGCTGCGGCTCTTCGAAGGCCACGAGCAGCCGGTCACCCTCCTGCGGCACAAGCTGTGCTGGCACCGCTTCCTGGCGGTAGCGCAACTTCACCGTCACGTGACGGGTTGTCGTCGGGGCCTCGATGGACGTCCAACGCAGATCCGCCACCTGACAGCCGTCGACGAAGGTCGCCGCCTCCCCCGCGACGAGAAGCCGGTTGCCCTCCACATCCTTGGCGACGACGTAGAGCGGCTCGCCCGTGCCGCCGCCAAGCGGTATCCCCTTGCGCTGGCCGATCGTGTAGCGATGCAGGCCCTGGTGGCGTCCGAGGACGGATCCGTCGCTTGCCGAGACGATGTCTCCGGCCTGCGGTACCAGGCCTGCCTCATCTTCGAGCCAGGCGGCGTAGTCGTCGCCTTCGATGAAGCAGATGTCCTGGCTTTCCGCCGTATCCGCCGCGGCGAGCCCGGCTTCCTCGGCCATCTTTCGCACCTGCGCCTTGTGCAGGTCCGCAAGCGGAAAGAGCGTGCGGGCGAGGATGTCCTGGGAAAGCCCGTAGAGCATGTAGCTTTGGTCCTTCGCAGGATCGGCCGCCCGCTGTAGCCGATAGGGCAAACGACCGTCTACCGCCGGTCCGTGACAGACGGTGGCGTAATGACCGGTCGCGATCTGCCCGCAGCCGAAACGGTCGGCTGCGTTGATCAACGCGGGAAACTTGACGGTCGCATTGCAGCGCGTGCAGGGATTCGGCGTCAGTCCCCGCCCGTACGCGTCGGCAAACGCCGCCTGTACGCTCGAGGCGAAGGCATCGCGCACGTCGACGATGTGGTGTTCGATCCCCAGCTGCCCACAGACCGCCTGTGCCCGTGCACAGTCCTCCTCAAACGAGGGGAGGTCGTGAAACCGCAGTGTGGCGCCCACGACTTCATGGCCGTCGCGCTGCAAAACAAAAGCGGCGGTCGCCGAATCGACGCCGCCGCTCATTCCTAAGAGGACTTTGGGCAAACCGCTCCTCGGTTTCGGATCCTTGTCAGTTCCTACTTGCTATTCGCTGCGAGCGCCTCGATAATCTGTGCCTTGGTCATCTTGGAGTTGACCTCGACCTTGGCGGCCTTGGCGGCATCGAGCAGCTCGTCCTTCTTCATCTTGCTGTAGTCGGTGGCCTCCTCGGCGGCAGGCTTCTTGGCCGCAGCGGCCTTCTTGGGCTCGGCGGCCTTCTGGGAGGTCCCACCCTCGAGCGCCTCGATGATCTCTGCCTTGGTCATCTTGGAGTTGACCTCGACACCTGCGGCCTTGGCCGCATCGAGCAGCTCGTCCTTCTTCATCTTGCTGTAGTCGGCAGCCGTTGCGGATGCAGCCGGCTCGCTCGCCTTCGCGGCGGCGGACTCGGCCTCCTTGGCGGGCTCCTCCTCGGCCCCTTCGAGCGCCTCTATGATCTCCGTCTTGGTCATCTTGGAACTGACCTTGACGCCCTTCGTTCCGGCGTAGTAGAGGAGCTCGGACTTCTTCATCTCGTCGAGGCTCTTGTTCGAGAGATCCTCTTCGGGCTCGGGCTCCGGCGCGGCCTCTTTTTCGGCTGCAGCCTTCCCCTTGCCCTCTTCGGAGGCAGCAGCTTCGCCCTCGGCTTCTTCGGTCTCGGCGGGCTTTTCGACCGGCGCGACCTTGATATCGATGCCGAGCACGTCGGCGGCGGCCCGCATGGAAAGCGAGATGCGACGGCGGTCGAGGTCGACTTCCATGACCTTGACCTGGACCTTGTCGCCCGGCTTGCAGACCTGGCTCGGCACCTCGACGCGGGTGTTGGCCATCTCGGAGATATGGACCAGGCCCTCGACCCCTTCGCCGAGTGAGACGAACGCGCCGAACGGAACCAGCTTGGTAACCGTGCCCTCGAGGATGGCCCCGGCGGGATAGTTGGCAACCAGCGTGCGCCACGGATCCTCCTGCGTCTGCTTCAAACCGAGCGAGATGCGCTCGCGATCCATGTCGACGTCGAGAACCTCGACTTCGACCTCTTGGCCGACCTTGACGACCTCGGAGGGATGGCTGACGTGGTTCCAGGACAGCTCGGAGATGTGGACCAGGCCGTCGATGCCGCCGAGATCGACGAAAGCGCCGAACTCGACGATGCTGGAGACCTTGCCTTTCAGGCGCATGCCCTTGGTGAGCTTCTCCATGACCTGCGCGCGCTCTTCCTTGCGGCTCTGCTCGAGGACGACGCGACGGGAGAGGACGATGTTGTTGCGGTTGCGGTCCATCTCGATGACGCGTGCTTCGAGTGTTGTGTGGAGATAGGAATCGAGATCGCGGACGCGGCGCAGATCGACGAGGGAAGCAGGTAGAAAGCCCCGCAGCCCGATGTCGAGGATGAGACCGCCCCGGACGATTTCGATGACTTCGCCCTCGACGTTGATACCCTTGTTGAACTTCTCCTCCACCTCGAGCCAGGAACGCTCGTACTCGGCGCGTTTCTTCGACAGCAGCAGGCGGCCTTCCTTGTCTTCCTTTTGGAGGACCAGCGCCTCGACCGTGTCGCCGACCTGTACGATCGTGCTCGGATCGACGTCTTTGCGAATGGACAGTTCACGGGCAGGAATGACGCCCTCTGACTTGAAACCTATGTCAAGCAGCACCTCGTCTTTGTCGACGGCGACGACCGTGCCGGTGACCAGGTCCCCGTCATCGAACATGGCGAGGGTGCCGTTGATAAGCTTGTTCAGTTCTTCATCGGAAATATCGGGTTCTTCAAAGACAGAAGGATTCTTGATCTCGCTCAAGAGGACCCCTTTCTTCGGGGCCCGCGAATAACAAGGGTAGCGTTTACTCGAGGGCCGACAGATACATCACGGTGTGGCGGATTCCACACGCAAGGTGGTATTGTACCCGAAAACGCCCAAACGTAAACAGGCGAATCAATACGATTTCTCCGCACGCCTCCCCTGCAAATCGAATACGACGCACACGGCCTCTACGCCGTCGGGTCCGGGGCGTCGTAGGGCTTTCCGACACGGACGTCCTCGTGGCCGTGCTCGAGTTCGCTGACGGCTTCGAGCAGACGGCCCTGTGCGCCGTCGGGCATCCGTAACCTGACGCGCGCCGTGTCCTCGTAGACGGTGTCGAGAACCTGCCCGCCGCTTTGAGCGATGAGGTGCATGAGCTGGTCGTGCTGGGCGTAGGCGACCGTGATCTCGATGTCGACGCAGCGCACGATCTCGACCGGTTCCGCCGCCGCAAGCGCTTCCTGCGTCGCCTGCGTGTAGGCGCGCACGAGCCCGCCCGTGCCGAGCAGGACACCGCCGAAGTAGCGCGTCACCACCGCGACGACATCCGTCAGACCGGCATGCTGGATGGTCTCGAGCACCGGCATGCCCGCCGTCTGGGCCGGCTCCCCGTCGTCGGAGAAGCGTATCCGCTCCGTCTGCCCGCTGCCGCCGCTGCGGAGGATGTAGGCGTAAACGTTGTGCCGGGCCATGCGGTTTGCCGCGCGCACCTCCTCGAGGAAGGCGAGGGCCTCCTCTTCGGTCTGGACAGGTGCCAGCTGCGCGATGAAGCGGCTCTTCTTTTCGGTGATTTCGGCGCTCGCGCGTCCGCGTATGGTTTTGTACGAGTCCACGGCGTCTGAGATGCGGCCTTCCTTCCGCGTGGGCAGACGAGGCCGGTGCTACCAGATGACGACCTTCGTGCCCAGCGGGACGTTGTCGTAGATCCACTTCGCACTTGATAGCGCCATGCGCACGCAGCCGTGTGAGACGTTGACCCCGAGACGCCCGTCCTGGACGCTCGTCTTGGAACCGGGGTTGTACAGGATCGAGTGCATCATGTAGTTGCCACGGATCTGCGTGTAATACCAGCAGGTATAGCCGTCGCCGAAGGACAGACCCTTGGACTGGGTCGTGTACTGTCCCTTGATGGTGGGCGTGCTCGGCTTGCCCGCCGCGCAGCGATATGCCTGGAGCATGATCCATTCGCCTTTCTTGCCGGTGAACACTCCGACGACGTCGGCCTTGGTATTGATGAGGATCAGATACTTCGTCGCGCTGGAATACTTCTGCGCACGCTTGATCATGCCCTTCTGGGCGTTTGCGAACTTGAGGACCCCGTTTTTGCCCGAGGAGTGGTTCGAGGTGATGCCCGGTGCGGGGGTCTTCTTCAAGGCAAGCTTGACCTGGTAGGCGCTCGCGGAGAAACGCTTGAGGGTGGTGCCGGCCATCTGACCGTTGACGGCCCAGCCGAGCCAGCCGTAGCCCTTGATGTAGACGCGGTAGTAGAGGTTGTAGTACTTCGAGATCTTCCCGGAAAGCTTCATGCGCAGCGCCGAGATGCCCTTCTTGCCGTTTCCGAGCGTCTTGCCTCCCGATACGTAGGAACTCCATTTGGAGCCGTGAATGTAGGCACGGCATTTGAGGGTGCCGGGAATCTTGGTCTTCGCCTTGACGGAGACCTTGGTGAGCACCTTCGAGGTCTTGCCGGCGGTGCTGCCTGAAGCGACCTGCTTGCTCCACGAGCCGCCCTTGTTGCCTGCCTTGTAGACCGCCTTGGACGTGGTCGTCGAGAAGAAACAGCAGGAGGAATCGCCGGTCGATACCTTCTTGGATTCCTTGACCACCTTCACCTGCAGCGAGCGGGCGGCCTTGTTCCACCCGTTCGTGCCGCAGGTCGCACCGTTTTTGGCCCACGACGTCCAGCCGATGTCCGCGACGTAGATGCGGTAGTAGACGTTAAAGTCGCTTTGCAGGTTGCCCGTCAGCTTGATCTTGAGCGCCTGGAGGGTCTTGCCGCTCGTTCCGGCGGTCGCGCCGTTCTTCTTCCAGCCCGCCCATTTGCCACCGACGGACAGGGTCCGGTACTTGATGCCGGTCGTGTAGTGTTTCATGTCGCCCTTGTCGACCTTCAACCTCAGGCGTATGCACTGGAGCGTCTTTTTCGTGGAGCCGCTGCCTGGCATCGTGACGGCACCGGCCGCCTGCGATGTCTTGTAGCCGGTCATGCTCTGGCCGGCGACCTTGGCGGCGCCCTGCGTCTGGACGCTGATCTCCTTTTGGGGATCGAGCGCCTTCCACTGGGCATAGAGCGTGGTGTCCTCCTTCAGCTTGAAGGAGGAGCCGGCGGCATGCTTCTTGCCGGAGCCGTCCGCCTTGGTGTTCCAGTTGACGAAGCGGTAGTTGGCGAGGGTGAAGTTGCAGCTTGCGACGCTTACGTCGGTGTCGGCGGCGGCGGTGACGGACGTCATCTTGCCCTTGCCACCGTTGGCGTCATAGGTAAGCGTATAGGTGGCGGGATCGTCTGTCGCGAGGGTTGCCACGGAGTCCGTTGCAGGCGGCTCGGAGCCGTCCGTCGCCAGTGCGGTGAGGGGGAGCATCGCCGTTGCCAGCGCCAAACAGACGCATGCGACAAGGACGGACCTGCAGTACGCGCGGAATCTGACGCCCATGATATTCTCTCCGTCGTTTGGGATGGACACGGCGAGGTGCCGTTCGTGCCGCCTGTTTCCAAGCCCGGCACGAACATGCGTAATGGTACCACGGCGCACGTACGGAACGCGCTGAAATATCGAGGCCCGATCCCCGAGGGCGCCGACGGCGTGAGCATCCGCTGTGATAGCATGGCAAGCCCGTACGGCCGGAAAGAAGGAAGGGCATGGAAGACAGCACGGAAACCGATCTACGCGAGGACTTGCGCCGGGAGGCGCTCACCGCCCGCAAGCGCATCCCGGAGACGGAGCGTAAGCGCCGAAGCGAGGAGTTGTGCGGACAGCTGTTAGATGTCCTCGACGCGGTCATCGAGGATGCCGGGCGGCCGGCATCGGACTGCATCGTTACCGTCTATGCGGCCACCGGAAGCGAGGTCGGACTCGACGCCTTCATCGAGGCGGCCTACGGACGCGGCGTCGGACTCGCCTTTCCCTGCATGTTCGCAGATACGGATGCCACGTCTGTCTCGACCACCTGCGAAGCGACGATGGGCATGCGTCTGGTGGACGAGACCTCCTACCGCAGTGGCGCGGCCCCGTTCGTGAACGATCCTTTCCAGGTCCTGACCGCCGATGATCCCCGACTTGCGCCCTATCCGCCGGTGGCTGCGACCGATCCCATCCTGACCGTCGTTCCGCTCGTCGCCTTCGACACTTCCGGCAACCGCCTCGGCTACGGCCAGGGAAACTACGACCGCTACCTGGCAAAGACAGGCCCGGCCAACCGCAGCGTCGGCGTGGCCTTCGCCGAACAGGAGGTCGGAGGCATCCCTGCGCTGGCCCATGACCGGCGCCTCGAGATCTTGACGTGTTAGGGTATCTGCGCGGCCCTACTCCTGATCGTAGGTCGCGAGGAACGCACGGGTACGTGCGTTGTTCGGATCGTCTATGAGGTGTGCCGCCGCCCCCTCCTCGACGATGACCCCCTCGTCCATAAAGACGATCCGGTCGGCGACGTCATGGGCGAACCCCATCTCGTGCGTCACGATGACCATCGTCATGTGCTCGGCGGCCAGATCGCGGATGACGCGGAGGACCTCCTGCGTCAGCTCCGGGTCCAGAGCACTCGTCGGCTCGTCGAAGAAGAGAATGTCGGGGCTGGGAGCAAGCGCACGGGCGATGGCGACGCGCTGCTGCTGTCCGCCGGACAGATCGCAGGGAACCATGTCCTCCTTGCCGGCAAGCCCCATCTTATCCAGAAGTTCACGTGCGCGTTCGTTGGCCTGCGCTTTCGGCATCTTCTGGACGCTGATCAGGGAATCGGCCACGTTGCGCAGAGCCGTGTAGTGCGGGAAAAGGTTGAAGTTTTGGAAGACGAGGCCAAAGTGCTGCTTTGCCTGGCGCATAACCGCCTTGCCGCCGTAGACGGCCCGCCCATCCCGGTCGGTCGCGACCTGCACATCCCCGAAGGCAAGCGAGCCGCCGTCGAGGGTTTCGAGCAGCGTGCAACACCTGAGCAGGGTCGACTTGCCGCCGCCGGACGGGCCGATGATGGCCACGACCTCGCCTTGACCGACCTGTATCGAGATGTCCTTGAGGACCTCGTTGTCCTCGAAGCTTTTGCGCGCGTGCTCTAGGTCGAGGAGCGGCAGATCCGTCTTCGGAGCAAGCGGGGAACCACCGTCTTTGATGGCAGACGTCATATCCTCTTGCTGTGCCATTGTGTCCTCACCCCTCCCCGTCAGTCGTGGTAGTAGCCGAGCCGTTTTTCAACCCGCGTCAGTATCATCTCGATGATCAGGCAGCAGACCCAGTAGATGAGCGCCGCGATGACGTAGGGGATCATGGAGACCTGTGCCGCCGCGATCTGCTTGGCGAGCGTGAACATCTCCAGCATGCCGAGCGCGAAGGCGAGCGAGGTGTCCTTCACCAGCGTGATGATCTCGTTACCCATCGTCGGGATGATGCGCTTGATCACCTGCGGCAGGACGATCTTGAAGAAGGTCTGCCTGCTCGAATAGCCCAAGACCGAGGCGGCCTCATACTGTCCGAGCGGGATCGACTGTATGCCGGAGCGGTAGATCTCTCCGAAGTAGGCGGCGTAGTTTAAGACGAAGCCGATGCAGCAGGCGTAGAAATTCCAGTTGGAGCCGACGGAAAGCCCGAAGATGTAGTACGGCCCGAACATGTAGAACATCAGCTGCAGCATGAGCGGTGTGCCGCGCATGACAGATATGTAGAGGCGCGCGAGATAGGCGAGCGGACGAAACGAGCTCATACGGCACAGGGCGACCAGCACGCCGAGCGGCAGAGCGCCGACCAGCGTGATGCCGAAGATCTCGCCGGTGACCCGCAGGCCGCCGACAAGTATGCCGAGCATGGTGAGGATGTCCATGACGTCTACTCCCTAGACAGATGTGGCTGGACGCATCCGCGCCCAGCCACATTCCACATACGCATGTGCATCGTGCCGAGTCGATTAGCCCTCAGGGGGCGGCGTGCAGCTCAGCTGCAACGCAGTTTTCTACGAGAAAGACCTTATTTCAGAATCCAGTTCGAATAGCTGAGGCCGTAATCGGAATACTCGTTGCAGAGGGTCTCGACGGTGCCCTCTTCATCGAGGGCTTTCAAAGACTCGGTGACGGTGTTTGCCAGGTCGTCGTTGCCCTTGGCGAAACCGACTGCATAGTGCTCGGAGGACAGATACGGCTCGATGATGGTGTAGGCATCCGGCTTGGCGGACTGCTGGTACAAGGCGATGGACAGGTCGCAGGCGACCGCATCGATGGAGCCCTGCTCGAGTTCCATGAAGATGCTGTTGTAGTCGCCCTTGGTCTTGACCTCGCCGCCGGCGAAGGTGTCGGCCAGATCCTTCTCATCCTCCTGGAGCAGTTCGAGGGCGGCGGAGTCGGCCTGTGTCATGACCGTCTTGCCGGCCAGGCCCTCGTTGTCGGTGATGTCGCTGTCGGCGGGAACCACGATGACCTGCGCGTTGATCATGTACGGCTCGGACCAGGAGTAGTCGTCCTCACGACCCTCGTAGGTGAAGCCGTTCCAGATGCAGTTGATGGTGCCGCTTTCGAGCTGGGCATCCTTGGTGTCCCAGTCGATCGGCAGCAGCTCGAGGCCCCAGCCGTTGCGCTCGGCGACCTTGGCGGCCAGGTCGAGATCGAAGCCGACGTAGTTGCCGTCGTCATCCATGAAGCCATAGGGAGGATATTCCGCATCGAAGCCGACGGTGAGCGTGAAGCCTTCGCCGTCCGTGGTCCCCGTAGCGGCCTGTTCGGTGGCCTCTTCCTCGGTCGTGGTCTCCTCCCCGCAGCCGGCCAGCATGCAGGCGCAGAGGGCGAAGACCGCGGTAAGCCCGATGATGAGTGCGTACTTACGTTTCATGTCGCATCCTTTCTGTTCGCGGCCTTAAGCGGGCCGCCTGTTATAACACTCTTTCACACTAGAGAACTAAAGTATACCATTTTCGCGCAGCGGATGGTGCCGCTTCGCCATTTCAGGATGTTTTAAACGCGGCCGAGTACTATTCTGTACCGCAAGCAATCCCAACAAGGCGCCCGCCGCCTTGCGTATACGATGAGAAAGGCCGCTCCCCATGGAATCCTCCCACAACATCACCGATTCACTGCAATCCGTTGCAAACTCGCATGTCACCCGGCGCGGTTTCGTCGCCCTGTCGGCGGCGACGGCGGCCAGCCTGGCGGCGCTTTCCGGTTGCGGCGCCGATGAAGCCGAGCGGACCGGCACCCTGGCCGACCTGGAGGTCAACAACCCCGACGACATGTCCTCGCTCGTCATAGACGAGAATGCCTGGAACTACGACTCCTCGAGCGACGCCTACTGGCAGGTCGGCATCGTCTACTGTGCCTATCCGGCGGCAAGTGACTACGAATCCATGGGGGTCTTCGTCCCCGGCGCCTACTTCAATGCCACCCAAAACGAGGACGGCACCTACACCTGCACGGTCAACACGGAAGGAGCCGTCGGCGACTACACCGCGGAAAACGCCCCCTACGTCCTTCCCGTCAACACGGCAGGCTACTCGGCACAGGAGGCACCGACCGGCTTCGGCGGTCGGGACGTCAGCACCTTTCTAGAGGCGGGCATGATCTACCTGGATGCCGGCTGCCGCGGTCGCGACAACGGCGAGAACCCGGACGGCAGCACCTACGACGGCGGCGCTCCCTGGGGTGCGACCGATCTGAAGGCCGCCGTGCGCTGCCTGCGCTACAACGCCGCCCGCCTTCCCGGCAACACCGAGTACGTCTTCAGCTTCGGGCACAGCGGCGGCGGAGCGCAGAGCTCCCTCATGGGGGCGACCGGCGACAGCGATCTGTACCAGCCGTATCTGGAGGCGATCGGCGCAGCCATGAAGGACGACGAGGACAATTACATTAGCGATGCCCTCTACGGCTCCATGTGCTGGTGCCCCATCACCTGCCTCGACTGTGCGGACCTCGCCTACGAATGGATGATGGGCCAATACACCGACAGCGGCACCCGAGCTGACGGCACGTGGACGGCGGCCCTCTCCGAGGACATGGCGGCAAGCTTCGCCTCCTACATCAACGGAGCGGGTTTCGTCGACGCGGACGGCAAGGCCCTCACGCTCGAGGAGAGCGACAATCATATCTACGCTTCTGGCAGCTACTACGACCACGTGCTCGGCGTCATCAACGACTCCCTCAACAACTTCCTCTCCGACACCGAATTCCCCTACACCCCCTCCTCGGATATGGGGGGCGGGATGCCCGGCGGCGGAGGCATGGGAGGCACCCCGAGCGGAGACATGGGCGGCGATGCCCAGGGCGACGCGGGCGGTGAAACGAACGACAACAACTCACAGGCAAACCTCAAACTCGTCGCCGGTGACACGGATGACAACGCAGGCGGCCAGGGAGGCCCCGGCGGTGGCCAAGGCGATATCGACGACCTGATGCCCGAACGCGGCGAAGGCAACGGTGACACCGGTGAAAACGGCGGGGACATGCAGGGCGGGGGCCCCGGCGGCGACATGCAAGGTGGGGACATGCAAGGCGGCGGTCCCGGCGGCGATATGCAAGGTGGGGACATGCAAGGCGGCGGTCCCGGCGGCGATATGCAGGGTGGGGACATGCAGGGTGGCGGCATGCAGGGCGGTAACGGCGGCCCGGATGCGGGCATGTCGATGGACTCCAGCACCACCTACGAAACCGCCGAGGATTACATCGCCTCGCTCAACGGCGACAACGACTGGATCGCCTACAACGCCGATGCGAACACGGCGGTCGTCAAAAACATCGCCCGGTTCATCAAGGCATGCAAGCCGGCCAGCAAGGACGTCGGTGCCTTCGACGACCTCAACCGTTCCCAGGCCGAAAACAAGGTCTTCGGCAACGGGGAGGAAAACGCCTTGCACTTCGACGCCTACATGGCAAGCCTGCTGGCGGACAACGCGGAGCGCTATGCGACGTGCAGCGACTACGACGACAGCTACGTCTCCGCCTACGCCGGTGACCTGGACAACGTCGACGCCCTCGGCGTCGCCTCCGACATCCGACAGAACATGTACAACCCGGTCTACTACGCCGGCAGCGGCTTCGAGGGATACAAGACCGCGAACGTCGCACCGCACTGGCGCATCCGCACCGGCATCGAGCAGGGTGACACCTCGGTCACGACCGAAATCAACCTCGCCTTGGCGCTGCAATCCAACAGCGACGTCAAGACGGTCGATTTCGCGACGGTCTGGGGACAGGGGCACACGACCGCGGAACGCAGCGGCGACAGCAACGAAAACTTCATCTCCTGGATCGCCGACTGCCTCGGCTAGTACGCTTCAGGTAAGAGCCGCATACACACGGGACTTTATTCGTCGAGGCCGTGGTACTTCTTGTCGGTCTTGTCGTTGACCTGGATATGCGTGTGATTGCCCATATCGTCTTCGGCGGTATAGTCCTTGAGTTGCATCTCATCACCGATATAGGCATAGACGTCGCGGATCTGTGCGAGCGGCGTTTCGCCGGCCTCGACCCGGTCCCCCGCCTCGACCGTCGCGTTCTGCAGATGGATCATGACGACGTCGAGGTCCGAGTTGCCGTCGGGCTGGATGTGGATGCGGATATCGGGGTATTCGTCGTAGAGCTTGTATTCGGTCACCCGGACGACCGTGCCGGAGACCGGCGCATAGACCGTCGTGCCGGGCGCGCCGCCGCAGTCGATGGCGCTCATGCGCGGCCCGCCGTTGCTGCTGCGGAAGCAGCGGATGAACTCGCCGGTCATCCAGGCGTCTCCGGTCGGCTGCGCCTTCGCATCGCGTCCCGTCCCATGTGCGGCGATGACGTCGACGTTGGTCGCCTCGGTAAGCTGCGTCTCGATGGGGCAGGCATAGCTGTACGAGGCGTTGTGGATGAGAATCTCTGTCAGATGATTTGCAGGGACGGCCGAATGTATTTCGATGCCCTCCGATGTGGCGATGATGGGCGTCGGCAGGTAGGCCGAATCGTCCTCGACCTCCTCGGTCGCGCCTCCTCCCCACCACGAACCGAATGAGGAATCGCCGCCGGACGAGGAGTTCTCGTAGTCCGAGCGCATGATGTTCGAAACGGCAAAGACGCCCCCACCGATGGCGAGCACGACGATGACGATGAGGACGACGATCACAACGCGCGAGCCACGCCCCCGCGACGAGCCTCCGGAGCCTTTCGCGTCCTTCGAACGGCGCCGCACGACCGTCTCGGAACGGTTGCGCGCCTGGTAGCTGTCGCGGTCGTACCGTCCACTGCCGCGAGCACTCTGCGCACCCTGGGGTACGGGCTGTTGATGTGAGGGCTGCGCCTCCTGCTGTGGTTGTGCAGGTTGCTGCGGCTGTGGCTGCGCAGGTTCCTGTGGCTGTTGCGGCACGTGAGGTTGTGTCTGCTGCGGTTGCTGTGGCGCGGGCTGTTGCGGCTGGGGCTGCGCCGGCTGAGCCTGAGGCTGCTGTGGCGCAGGTTGTTGCGGCTGCATCCGCTGCGTCTGTTGCGGTTGGGTTTGCTGAGGTTGCGGCGTTGTAGGCTGTCGAGGTGTCTGATCAGCCCCCGGCGCGCCCGCCGGTTGGTTCTGCGAATTCTGTCCGTCCTGCCTCATGGATTCTAGCCTAGCACCGTCATCTGATCGGCCGGATACCGCTCCCCTTTTTTCGCAAAAACGCAACGATTACCTGCCCGCTCGCGGGCGGTTCCGCCGTCCCTACTGATACCGCAATGTCTCGGCGGGATTGAGCTTGGCGGCACGACGTGCCGGATAGATGCCGAAGATGATGCCGATGGCGATGCAGATGCAGACGACGGCCACGACCAGGCCCACCGTGATGACCGGTGTCAGGCCTGCAACCGTCGGCTCAACCTGCACGACGATCGCGACGAGTCCCCAGGCTCCCGCATAGCCGAGAAGGATGCCGATGATGCCTCCGACCAGACAGAGGGCGACCGATTCGGCGAGGAACTGGACGGTGATGTCACGTGGACGGGCACCGAGGGATTTGCGCAGGCCGATCTCCCGATAGCGCTCGGTCACGTTGGTGAGCATCATGTTCATGATGCCGACGCCGCCGACGAGCAGGGCGATGCCGGCCACCAAAAAGGCCAGAGCGTTGAAAGCGGTCGAGAAGATGTCGAGGTTTTCGAGGGAGGAATCGACCGTCTCGGCCACATAGACATCCTGGTTTCCCTCGTCGTCGTAGGAGATATTGTGACGCGCCGCTAAAACGCCCGCTATCTGCGCCGCACTGAAGGAGACGTCCCCGCCCTGGGCGACCAGGGCCAGGATCTCGTCGACTGTCTGCTCCCCCAAGACCGCGTCGCACATCGTCTGATAGGGCAGGTAGGCGAACGAAATGCTCAAACTCGACATCAGCATCGAGGTCGGCTCGACGATGCCGACGACCTGGAAGGTGTTGTCCGCTATGTCGTAGGAACGTCCGATGACGCTCGCATCGGCCACACCGAAGATGCTCTCGGCGGCCGCCTCGTCCAAGATCAGGGCCATGCCGGAGTCGGCGGCGTACAACGCACCGTACTCGAGACTGATGTCTTCCATGGTGAAGTAGTCGGGATCGACCCCCATCAGATACAGCATGTCTTCGGAGTCCTCCTCGGAGGCGGCAGTCGCGTCGGATTGCGCAGAAGAGGTCTCCGCGGTCGTGACGCCGGATGCCACCGGCAAGGCCATCTCCAAGTCGTCGCAGACCTCGAGCAGGAAATCCGCATCGTCTGTCGCAAGCGGACGGTCGGAGTCCTCGGAGCTGACCGTCACGACGCGTGCGGCCCCCAGACCCATGTTGTCCTCCAGCCAGACCTCGAAGCCGCTCACGATGGAGACCATGACCACCGCCGAAACGATCCCGATGATGATGCCGAGCATGGTGAGGAAGGTACGGCCCTTGTTCGCAGAGAGCGCGGCGCCGGTTTCGTGGAGAACGTCCCGTGCTCTCACCGCATATCGCCGTCCTCGCAGATGAGGCCGTCCCGGATGGTGATTGTCCGGTCTGCCTCGGAGGCGACTTCGGGGTCATGCGTCACGATGACGATCGTACGCCCTTCCTCGCAGAGGCTGCGGAAGGTCTTCAAGACGTTGAGACTAGTCCCCTGGTCGAGGTTGCCGGTCGGCTCGTCGGCCAAAATCAAGGCCGGATCGTTGACCAGCGCGCGGGCGATGGCGATGCGCTGCATCTGTCCGCCGGAAAGTTCGTTGGAGCGATGGTCGGCCAGATCGAGCGGAAAATCGGCGGCAACCATGGCGTTGACGGCGCGCTGCTCACGCTCCTTTCTGGGACAATCCCTCGAGTAGACGAGCGGGAGCATGACGTTGCGCAGAGCCGTGGCGCGGGCGAGCAGGTTGAAACTTTGGAAGACGAAGCCGATACGGCTCGCGCGCAGTTCGGCCAGTTCGTTTTCGCTGCACTGCCCGGTGTCGACACCCTCGAGGGTGTAGGTTCCCGAACTCGGCACGTCCAAGCAGCCGAGGATGTTCATGAGGGTGGTCTTGCCCGATCCCGAAGGACCGATGATGGCGACGAACTCGCCGGCGTCGACGGAAAGCGAGACCCCGCGCAGGGCATAGGTGACCGCCTCGGCGGCGAAGTACGCACGGTGCAGATCGTCGGCTTTGAGAATAGGAGCCATGGCCTGACGGTCTCCCTGCACTAGTTGCCGCCGGATCCGGCGCCGGGCATGCCGCCTCCTGCGGGCATCTCGCCGGACGCGCCGGAGCCGCCGCCTTCCCGACCCTCGTTTGAGCCGCGCTGGTTACCGGAGGATTCGGCATCACCGCCCCGTTGCATACCACCGGGCATGCCAGCGAAGGAGTCGTCCGAGCCCGAACTCATCTGATAGGCAACCTGCACCAGGTCCCCCGCGGCAAGGTCGCCTTCCACGGCACTCTGTTCGTCGTTGCCGCCGAGGACGGTAACGCCGACCTGTCGGGTCGATCCGTCATCTCCTTGGACGGTGACCGTCGAAGCGCCTCCCCGTTCCTCCTCTATCGCCGCGGTCGGCACCAGGAGCGCATCGGTAAAGGACTGATAGATGAGCTCCGTCGTCACGCTCATTCCCTCGACCATGTCGTCGATCGGATGAGGGATCTTTAAGGTGACGTCGTAGTTGACGCTCGATGAGGAGGAGGTCGCCGTGCTCTCGGAGGTGGTCACGGCGACCTCGGAGACCCGGGCCTCGACCTGCTCTTCGAGCGCGGTGACCGTCACGGTCGCCTTCTGGCCAACCTCGACGTTGCTGATGTCGTATTCACTGACCTGCATCGTCACCATCATGGTGGAGTCGTCGCTGATAGTGACCGTGCCGCTCGAAGCGGAGGAGGAAGTCAGGCCAGACACACTGGAGGAGGAGGCGGACGCCCCGACGGACATCCCTACGCTGACGCCGACCGCCGAAACCGTGCCGGCGGCGCTGGCCTTGACCTTGAGGTTTTTGGTCTGGGCACAGGCCTCGTCGTAGGCTTCCTGGGCCGCATCCAATGCGGATTTCGCCTCCTGCCAAGCCGACTTCGCGCTCTGGTAGGAGGATTGGGCCTGGGAGAGGCTCTCGCTGTCCGTGCTCGCGACGGTTGTGATCTCGGACGTTTCGGTGCGCACCTGCGCATTCGACAGGCGCGCGATGGGGTTCGCAGCGCCCGAGGACTTCGGCGTATCGGTGCCACCCGAGGTGCCGGCCGAGCCGCCCGAACCGCCCGAAGAGCCGCTGGAACCGGAGCCGGATTTCTTCGCCTGCTTCTTCGCCTTGCGGTAGGCGTCCCGTGCCGAGACATAGGCCGACCGCGTCGAATCCACGGTGCTCTGCGCCGCGTTCAGGTTCGCCTCGGCCTCCTCGATGGCGGAATCGACCTCGTCACTGGTCAGGGTGAAGAGCTTGTCGCCTTTATCGACCGTGTCGCCGACCCGTACGAAGACCTTCTTAACCGTGCCGGAGACCTTGGCACCGTCGGTGACCGTCGAGGCGGCGTCGAGCGTGCCGCTTCCTTCGATGGAAAGTTCGAGAGTGCCGACCGTGACCGGCTGGGTATAGGTACCCGTACCGTCGATCATGTCGGGAGCCTGCCGTCCCCGTCCGAAGAAGATCAGGATGAGTGCGACGATGACGATGACGATGATGGCGACGATGACGATGATCCGGATGATGCGGCGGCGGCGTGCCTTCTTTCGTTTTTCGAGGAATTCAGCGGGGAGTTCGGTCTTGGTCTCTTCAGGCATGGGAGGGCCTCCGTCGGATCCGGCATTGCTCATGTCATCGTAGCGAGAATAGCTGAAACAGCACTGAAAGCAAGCAGGCGAACGCCCCTGGAAAGGGAGGCGTTCTGTATGAACTTGGGACGGCAGGACACGAAGTTCGGGCACGGCGGCTATAATGACGGGCATGAACAACCAACCCATCGGCATATTCGACTCCGGCCTTGGCGGCCTGACCGTCGCCCGCGCCATCACCGAGCGTCTCCCCCACGAATCACTCGTCTACTTCGGGGATACGCAGCGCTGTCCGTACGGTCCGCGTCCGCTCGGAGAGGTCCAGCTCTTCGTGCAGCAGATCTGTTCATGGCTCGCCTCCTGCAACGTCAAACTCATCGTCATCGCCTGCAACACGGCGACCGCCGCCGGTCTGGCCATGGCGCAGCAGGTCTTCGACATCCCCATCGTCGGCGTGGTCGAGCCCGGGGCACGCGCCGCGGTGCGTGCCACCCGCAACCGCCGCATCGGCGTCATCGCCACCGAGGGAACCGTCGAAAGCGGCGTCTACCAGGAGGCCATCTGCGCCTTGGACGCCGGTATGACGGTGTATGCGAACGCGACGCCGCGCTTCGTGGAACTCGTCGAGGAGGGTCTGCGTCGCGACGGCGACCTCGAACAGGTGGAGGAAGACATACGCGAGGCGTCCCTGCATCCGGACTTCGTACGGATTGCCCATGACTACCTCGATCCCATCACGGAAGCCGGCGTCGACACGCTGGTCTTGGGCTGTACCCACTTCCCCATACTCGAATCGGCGATCGGGGAAGCGGTCGGAGACGGCATCTCGCTTATCAACTCCGCCGACGAGACCGCGAAGGACGTGGCCGAGATACTCGCCTACCGCGGTCACCTCAATGACTCCGACCAGACCCCGCAGCACCGTTTCATCACGACCGGGGAGGACCTCGGGGAGTTCGAACGCCTCGGGGCGCAGATCTTCGGTGCGCCGCTCGACGGCCTCGAACACGTCGAACTCACCTCGTAGCAGACCCGCCGCTTGCGGCTCTCCCTCACGCAAGACCGGTCAGGTAGAAAGGACCGCCGATATGCCGAAGAGCGTCGTCATCGCCAGCAACAACGCACATAAAGTCGAAGAGGTAAAGACGATACTCGCACCGACCGGGTGGACGTTTTTGAGCCTGAAGGAAGCCGGTGCCGACTACCCGGAACCCGAAGAGGACGCCGGCTCCTTCGAAGGCAACGCCCGCATCAAGGCGCGCGCGGCACACGAGGCACTCGGGATGGCGGCGCTTGCCGACGACAGCGGCCTGTGCGTCGACGCCCTCGACGGCGCGCCAGGCGTCTATTCCTCCCGCTTTTCGGGGCCGGACTGCGACAGCGCGAAGAACAACGCGCTGCTGTTAGAAAAGCTCGCCGACGTGCCGGACGGCCAGCGCCAGGCATGTTTTGTCTGCACGGTCGTCTTCATCGACGAGGACGGCAGCGAAACCGTCGCCTGCGGCACCTGCGAAGGCCGCATCGGACACGAGGAACGCGGGGACGGCGGCTTCGGCTACGACCCGCTCTTCATCAGCGACGACTGCGGCGGGCTCACGACCGCCGAGGTCCCCGCCGAGCAGAAAAACGAGATCTCACATCGCGGACGGGCCTTGCGGGCCCTGGCTCAGCAGCTGTCCTAAAGCGCACGCAGCCACGGCAAAACCGCTGCGGCAAACACCGGAAACTGTGGTATTCTTTGTCACCGTCACGCCGACATAGCTCAGTTGGTAGAGCACTGCTCTCGTAAAGCAGGAGTCAAGAGTTCGAGTCTCTTTGTCGGCACCAGACATCACAGCAGGTCGGGAGATTTCGGACAGAGATCCCCGACCTGCTTTTTTAGTGCCTCATGCCACAAATCATGCTACAGAGAAGACGGCTAATCGTCGGATGGCTCGGTTTCCGCCTTCTTTTGCGCCTCCACCTCTTCGAAGGCCGCCTTCATCGTGGGATTCTTCCTCGTCAGTTTCTTGATGGTCAGATCCTGGGCCTTGTCGTTTGCCAGCCGTAGGTTGCGCTCGCTGCCGAGCAGGGCATCCTTGGTCTTCTGCAGATGGTCGATCGTCTTATCGATCTCATCGATGGCCGTCTGGAAGCGGCGGGACGCCAAATCGTAGTTCTTGGAAAACCGCGTCTTGAAGTCGTCCATCTGCTCCTCGAAGTGGGTGACGTCGATGTTTTGGGCACGCACCTGCGCGAGCTCGGTCTTGTACTCCACCGACGTGAGCGCGGCGTTGCGCAGGATGCTGATAAGCGGGATGAAGAACTGCGGGCGGATGACATACATCTTCTCGTAGCGATACGACATGTCCACGATGCCCTCGTTGTAGAGCTCGCTGTCCGGCTCGAGCAGCGAGACCAGCACCGCATACTCGCAGTCCTTCTTGCGACGGTCGGAATCGAGCTTCTTCAAGAAGTCCTCGTTTTTATGCTTGTTCGTCGAGGCGTCCGATTCGTTCTTCATATCGAACATGATGGAGATGATCTCGGTGCCGTCCTCGTCGCATTCGCGGAAGATATAGTCGCCCTTCGTCCCTTCGGCGACCTCGTTGTCCTTTTCGAAATACGCACGGGGAAACGCGGTCGCGCGCAGCTTGTTGAACTCGTTTTCGCAGTGCTGCTCCAGCGACTCGCCCACCATCTTGGTGGACAGCCGCGCCTTCATCTCCTTTTCACGGGCGATCTCCTCGTCCTTGTAGGCGATGATGTCGTCCTTGGCCTTGAGCTGGGTGGCCATCTCCTCACGCAGGGCCGCCTGCTGCTGTTGCCCCTGGCTTTCTTGGATCTTGATCTGGGCGGCCAGATCGTCGCGTTCCTTTTCGGCCTGGGCGCGCGCCTCGTTGACCGCGAGCTGTTTCTGCGCGTCGAAGGCCTCGGCCTGCGCCTGGGCTTCCTGCTTCTGCGCCGCAAGTTCCGCTTGAAGTTGGGCGATCTGGCTGTCGAGTTCGGCGGCGTGCTTGTCCGCGGCGCTCCTCGCCTGCTCGACCGCAAGCTCGGTGTCCTTTTCGTGCTCGCTTCTCAGGAGTTTTTCGCGCTCGTCGACCTCCTGTTTGAACTCCTGGTCGCGGACCTGCCGCACGATATCGGCGAATCCCGACTCGTCGACCTGGAACACCTGCCCGCAGTTCGGACACTTGATCTCGTTCATGAGCTGCCTCCCGGCCCTGTTGCCGAAGCCCGTCTGTGTCTGCAACGGCGCTCGCATCCTCGTCGCGCAGGCGCTGCACGACCGTCTTATCCTAGCGCAAACGCCTCCCCTCTCCGGGGTCGAATATGGCTCTCGGAAGGTTTCCAGACAAAACACGCCGCACGCAGGACAAGATTTTATGACAGGCCCCTCCCCTGCGTTGGACAGGGTTTGTTCTTCTGGTAGACTGTCATCTGCTGTTTTGCGGCAATGGGGTGTTAGCTCAGATGGTTAGAGCGCTGGCCTGTCACGCCAGAGGTCGCGGGTTCGATCCCCGTACATCCCGCCAAAGCCAACACGGGCCGGAGGGTTTTCCCTTCGGCCTTTTTCTTTGTCGGAACCTCCCGCCCTGGCGGATTACGATTCCTGACGCTCCAGCACCGCCCGTGCACAGCGAATCCCGTCGACGGCCGAGGTCATAATCCCACCCGCATAGCCCGAGCCCTCCCCGCAGGGATACAGGCCCGCAACACGGCTCGCCTGCAGGGTCTCCTTATCACGCACGACGCGTACCGGGGATGAGGAACGCGTCTCCACGCCGGTGAGCAACGCCCCAGGAGCGGCAAACCCGTACAGCTTGCGGTCGAGCGGCGTAAACGACTCCCGCAGGGCATCGGTCACGTAGCGCGGAAGGCAACCCTCGAGCGAGGTTTCCTTCACACCGAAGGGATAGGTGGGGTGGATGGCGGCCGCCGTTGCACCCGTCCGCACCGCTTCTCTGCCGCAGAAATCGCCTACCGTCTGCGCCGGCGCGCGCCAGTCGCCACCACCGGCCGCAAAGGCGGCCCGCTCCCAACGCCGCTGGAAGGCGATGCCCGCGAGCGGATCGTCCGGATCCGTGTCCGCGTCCGCCGCCTCGTCGTAATCGGACGGATAGACGCTGCAGAGCAGGGCGGCGTTGGCGTTGTCGCCGTCCCGTGCGGCTGACGACATGCCGTTCACGCACAGGCCGCCACCCTCGCTTGCCGCCGCGACGACCTCGCCGCCCGGACACATGCAGAAGGTGTAGACGCCCCGCTTGGTCGAGGTCTGGCAGGACAGCTTGTAGTCGGCGGCACCCAGGGCGGGATGTGAGGCGGCCGCCCCGTAACGTGCCTCATCGATCGCGCACTGACTGTGTTCGATGCGGACGCCGAGGCTGAAGGGCTTGCGCGCAAGCTCCAGCCCGCGCCCCTTCAGCAAGGCGAAGGTGTCGCGTGCCGAATGCCCGCAGGCCAAGATAATCGTGCCGGTGGCCAGACGTTCACGCTGATCGGGGGCGTCGGAGGGGGCCACGACGGCCGCGGACACCCGGCCGCCCCCGTCGGTCTCGAAGTCCACGAGCCGGGTATTGAAGCGGACCTCTCCCCCACAGGCGCAGATGCGTTCGGTAAAGCGCCCGATGATCGTCTGGAGGACATCGGTGCCGATATGCGGCCTGGCCTGCCAGCGGATCTCGTTTTGCGCGCCGGCGGCGACGAAGGTCTCGAGCACCTGCCGGGCATAGGGCGAACCGGTCCCGGAGGTGAGCTTCCCGTCGCTGAACGTGCCAGCCCCGCCTTCGCCGAAGAGCGCATTGCTCTCCGGGTCGAGGATGCCGTTTGCATGGAAGCGATCGACCGTCCCCCGTCGCGCGTTCACCGCCTCGCCGCGTTCGATGAGGAGCGGGGCTCTGCCGACCTCGGCCAGCTCCAGCGCGGCGAAGAGCCCCGCCGGACCGGCTCCGACCACGACCGGACGATCCGACCCGTCCGGGTCCACCCGCGTCGAGGGAACAGGACGCTCGAGCAACGGCATGATCGCCTGTGGAGCATCAGCATCGGCAACAGCCCCGATGCCAACCGTGCAGACGAAGTGCACATCGTCTTTATGGCGGGCATCGACCGAGCGACGCAGCAGGAAGGCATGCGGGACCCGCAGGATACGGGCGAGGGTCTCCGAGGAGCAGTCGGGCTGCAGGTCACGCTCGACCTCCCAGCCCTCATCAAGGCTCAACGAGACTTCGTGTCGGATTTCCATCTGTTCAGAATGCGCGATGGCGCGCGGCCGCTTGCAGGTCCTAGCGACCCTTCTTGGCCTTGTCGGCGAGTTCCTCGGCGGACAACTGCGTCTCCTGGAAGACGCTTTCGCCGTCCAGCCCGAAGGCCGTGTGCAGGCAGAGCACCGCCTCGATGGCCTTGTCAGCCGGGATGACGACGCTCGTACGGATGTCGGAGGTTGAGATCATCGAGATGTTGATGCCAGCATCGGCCAGGGCGGAGAACATCTTGGCGGCGACACCGGAGTTGACCTTCATACCGGCGCCGATGATGGAGACCTTCGCCACGTCCTCATCGACGATGAACTCGCGGGCGCCCAGGTCCTCGACAACCTTTGCGACCACGGCACGCGACTTGTCCAGATCGCTTTTGGGCGTGGTGAACGAGATGTCGGCGTGTCCGTTGTCCGCAACGTTTTGGATGATCATGTCGACAGCCAGGTTCGCCGTCGCCATCGCATTGAAGAGCTCGGCTGCCACGCCGACCGAGTCCGGCACATCACGGATGGTGAACTTCGCCTCGGACAGGTCGTGGGTCACGCCGCTGACGATTGCCTTTTCCATGTGCGAATCAAGCTCCTTTACAATCGTACCCGGCTCATCGGTGAACGAAGAGCGACAGTGCACCACGACACCGAAGTTGCGGGCGAACTCCACGCAGCGCTTTTGCAGGACGCCGGCGCCGGTGGCCGCCATCTCGAGCATCTCCTCGTAGCTGATCTCGTCGATCTTCTGTGCATGCGGGACAATGCGCGGGTCGGCGGTGAACACGCCGTCGACGTCCGTGTAGATCTCGCAGATATCGGCCTTGATACCCGACGCGATCGCGACCGCCGTCGTATCCGAACCGCCGCGTCCCAGCGTGGTCAGATCGCCCGAGGCGTCGATCCCTTGGAAGCCGGCAACGATGACGATGCGGTCTTCGGAGAGCGCCTCACGGATGCGGTCGGCGCGGACCTCGCGGATGGAAGCCCTGCCGTGCGTGCTGTCGGTGACGATGCCGACCTGCCGGCCGTTCAGGCTGAGTGCGTGCTCGCCGAGGCTTTCGATGGCCATGGCGAGGATCGACATCGAGACCATCTCGCCGGTGGAAAGCAGGATGTCCATCTCACGCGCCGGCGGGTTCGGGTTGACCGAGTCTGCAAGTTCGATAAGCTCGTCGGTCGTCTTTCCCATGGCGGAAACGACCGCGACGACCTGGTCGCCCGCACGCTTGCGCTCGACCAGGCGTTTGGCGACGCTCATAACGCGCTCTGCGTTGGCGACCGAGGTGCCGCCGAATTTTGCTACGACTAAAGACATGAGCCGTATTCTACCAATTTACGCGACCCGACGCGATGAACGCGGACAAGGCCTCCCGCCATGGGCGCATCCCGTCCCCGCAGGTCTCGCGCAGACGCTTGTTGTCGAGGATGCAGCAGGCGGGCCGTGCGGCCGGGCGCGGGAATTCGGCGGTCGTGCAGGGCCGGACCGTACAATCGATTGCGGCCGCCTCGACAATCGCGCAGGCGAACTCATACCACGAGCAGCTGCCGTTGCCGCTGCAGTGGTAGAGGCCAGTGCCGCAGTCAGCGGCGATCTGCAGGATCTCGTAGGCGAGGTCGTTTGTGTAGGTCGGGCAGCCGACCTGGTCGTCGACCACCTGCAGCTCGCCTTTCTCGCGGGCTGCACGCATGATGGTCTTGACGAAGTTTTTGCCGACCGCACCGTAGACCCACTGCGTGCGGATGACGAAGGACTCCGGCAACTCGGCGGCAACCAGACGCTCGCCTTCCAACTTCGTACGGCCGTAGGCGGACAGGGGATCGGGCTGGTCGTCCTCGGTATAGGGCTCGCTTTTGTCGCCGGCAAAGACGTAGTCGGTCGAAATGTGGACGAGGCGGCAGCCGTTGCGTGCGGCCGCCCGGGCAAGCAGCTGGGGTCCGATCGCGTTTGCCGCATATGCGGCCTCCTCCTCGGCCTCGCAGGCATCGACGTCGGTCATGGCGGCGCAGTTGATTGCCAGGTCGAAGCCGCCTTCGGCAAAACTGGAGGCGACGGATTCTTCATCCGTTATATCGAGCTGGGAGCGGGAGGGCGCGAAAACGACGGCGTCCTCGTAGCAGGCGGGGATGGAACCGACGTCGGCACTGCCGCTTGTAAGCACCTCTTGTAGCTCAGATCCGAGCTGGCCGTTGGCACCGCATATCAGGATCTTCATCGTCTGTTCCTCAGATGCCGTCGCAGCAATCCTCGAAGCGCTAGTAACGGTTGTCGAAGACGCGGCAGGTCTTCTTCTCGCTGCGCGGCAGTTCCTCCAGGTCGACCGGCTTGACCTCCGGAGTGAGGCCGATGCGTTCCTTGAACTCGGTCGCGATGACACGCTCGAGTTCGTATTTGTTCGCGTCCGGTTCGACCTCGACGAGCAGCGTGGCGACGTCGCGTCCGTTCACATGGTCGATCATCAGCTGGTATTCACTGCTCGCACCGTCGACGGCTGCGATCACCTCTTCGATCTGCGCCGGGAACATGTTGACGCCCTTGACTTTGACCATGTCGTCGGTACGCCCGGTGATGATGTCGATGCGCGGATACGGGCTGCCGCATTCGCAGTCGCCCGGCACGATGCGGGAGAGGTCGTGGGTGCGGAAGCGGATGAGCGGGGCGCCTTCCTTCTGCAGCGTCGTCAAAACGATCTCGCCGACCTCGCCGTCGGGGAGGATCTCACCGGTCGCCGGATCGACGATCTCGAGATAGCAGTAGTCGCTCCAGATGTGCATGGCCGAGTCCGCCTTGCAGTTGATGCCGATGCCGGGTCCGTAGACCTCGGTCAGGCCGTAGATATCGTAGAGCTCCACGCCCAGCTCCGAGGAGATACGCTTGCGCATCTTCTCTCCCCAGCGCTCCGAGCCGATGACGCCCTTGCGCAGGTCGATCTTGTCGCCGATGCCGCGCTTGGCGATCTCCTCGGCCAAAAGCAGCGCATACGAGCTCGTCGCGCACAGGACCGTGCTGTGCAGGTCCATCATCATCTGGAGCTGTTTGTCGGTGTTGCCCGGCCCCATCGGGATGGCCATGGCGCCGAGACGCTCACAGCCCGCCTGGAAACCGATACCGGCCGTCCACAGGCCGTAACCCGGGGTGATCTGCACACGGTCCGAGGGGGTGACGCCGGCGTATTCGAAGCAGCGGGCGAACTGGATCGCCCAGTCCTCGACGTCCTTTTTGGTGTAGGGGATGATGACCGGGGTGCCGGTCGTGCCGGACGAGGAGTGGATGCGGACGATCTTTTCGGGAGGGACTGCGGCCAGTCCGAGCGGATAGGATGCTCGCAGGTCGCCCTTGTCCGTGAAGGGCAGCTTCTCGAAGTCGTGCTGATCCTGTATGGCGTCGACGTCGATGCCGTCGAACTTCTTCGCATAAAAGCCGTCCGGTATCGCAACCAGATCCTTGATCTGCTGTTTGATGATCGTGAACTGCTCTTCTGTCATCTCCATGGGATCTGCTCCTTAGCGTTCGGAATTTCCGCTGCCATTATACGTCCCACCTTCGGGCGGGCATATCTAGCCGGTGATGATGGTACAGCCGGCATCGAGGATACGGTTGAGCGTGTCGGCATCTTCCGCCTCGGCATAGACGCGCACGAGAGGCTCGGTCCCCGACGGGCGTAGGAGCAGCCAGGCATCGTCTGCCAGGCAAAACTTCACGCCGTCGCGGCGGTCGATCTCACGCACCGGGATCTGCGCGATCTCGGCAAAGTCGTAGGAATCCTTCGCCGCCAAAAAGCGCTCCTTCTGCTCCGGCGTCACCTTCAAGTCGCGGCGGTCGAATTCGAGGGTGCCGAGCTCGTCGAACATGTCGGCAACCAACTCGCCGAGGCCCTTGTGCTTTTGTGCCATCAGCTCGCAAAGGTACAGCGCCATCAGGAGGCCGTCGCGTTCACAGACATGGAAGGGAACGCCGATGCCGCCGGACTCCTCGCCGCCGACGAGCACGTCGCCCTTCTTCATCTCGTCGTAGATCCATTTGAAGCCGACCGGGGTCGTGACTAGGTCCAGTCCGAGGCGTTTGCACTGGCGCTCGATCAGCGCCGATCCGCTGACGGTGCGCACGACACGGCCGGACATCCTCTTGTCCTCGACCAGGTGCGCCACGACCAGGGCAAGGATGCGATGGGGGTTGACGAAGTTGCCGGCGGAATCGACCGCGCCGATGCGGTCGGCGTCCCCGTCGGTGATGAGGCCGGCATCGGCACCGAGTTGTACGACGGTGGCCGCGCCTTCGTCGATCCACGGATGGATCGGCTCGGGATGCAGGCCCTGAAACGTCGGGTCGGTCTGGCCATGGACCTCGGTCACCTCGACACCGAGGTCGCGCAGAACCTGGGTGAAGTAGCCGCGGCCGGCACCGAAGAGCGGGTCGTAGACGACCGAGAGATGAGCGGCACGAATCGCCTCACCGTCCACCAGGGTCTTCAGGTCCTCCAGATACGGCGTCATGATGTCGACGCGTTCGTAGTCGCCCCGCAGATCGGAGGGCGTGTCGCAGATGAGATCCTCGACACGGTCGGTGAATTCCTTGGGGCTCGCGCCTCCGTCGGCCATGCGCAGTTTGATGCCGAGATATTCGGCCGGATTGTGGCTGGAAGAGAGCATGATGCCGCCGACGGCGTCTGGATCGGCATCGACCGTCCAACAAAGCGTCGGTGTCGGGCAGTAAGAATCGGAAAGCTTGGCCTGCAGACCGTGGCCGGCCAGGACCTCCGCGGTCAAAGCGGCATATTTGTCGGCATCGAGGCGACAATCATAGCCGACGATGACGGTGCCGGCCGGATTGTCGGCGGCGAAGACCTGTGCAGCCGCATCGACGACGCGGACGACGTTGTCCTCGTTGAAATCCTCGCCGATGATGGCACGCCAACCGTCGGTTCCGAAATGGATGTCGCTCATGCCCACTCCCTGTGCAAACGTGTAAATCCGTTTATCACAGAGTATCAGAGATTGGACGCACGAACGTTTCAAACAGGTGATATGTTCATATTATTGTCCGCCGAGTTGAAAGAGAGCCTACGAGCGGCTCGGTATCTCGAGCGCGGCCTCGGCCAGCACATGCCCGCGTATGGCGCGACGGAACTCGTTGAGATAGTAGCCTTCGGACAGATCGAGGACGCAGTCGAGCGCATAGACCGTCAGCGTGTACTCGTGCGTCGCATCGGGCGGGCAGGGACCGGCATAGCGGTGGATGATCTCGGGATCGCGGTTACCGCCGGCAAACGGCGACCAGTCGCTGTTGGAGCCCTGCACCATATCGCAAGCCCCCGAAGCACTCGCGTTTTCGGGGATAAGGGCCGTGTCGGCGGAGATGTTGCAGGCAAGCCAGTGAATCCAGCAGAAGCCCCCGACAGGGATGGCGTCCCAATCCAAAAACGTCAGCGCGAGGGACTTGGCGCCTTCCGGCACATCCACGATCTCTATGGGAAACGAGATGCAAGGATAGCCGTCGATCTGGGCCGATGCGGGCGCGTACTTGCCGTACAGGTCCGGCAACAGACCGTCTTCTAAGGTGACGTCGATGTTCATAGCGGTTCCTTTCTGCGATCAGAAGTCGAAGACCTCGCCGACGTTTGCGGGGATGCAGAGGTCGGCTCTGGCATCCTGCGGTGTCGGCGTACGGTTGATGATAACGAGGTGGTCGCCCGAAAAGTAGCCGAGCAGACCTGCGGCCGGATAGACCGCCAACGAGGTGCCGGCCACCACCAGCAGTTCGGCCTGCGAGATGGCGGCAACCGATTCTTCGAGCACCTGTTGGTCGAGGGGTTCTTCGTAGAGCACGACGTCGGGTTTGATGATATGGCCGCAGTCGGGACAGCGTGGGACGCCGTCTTCGGCCTGCTCATGCAGTTCCAAGACCCGCTCCAGCGTGTAGGGCGCAGAACAGCCCGTGCAGGTGTTGCGCAGGACACTTCCGTGCAGCTCGAGGACGTTTGTGCTGCCGGCCGCCTGATGGAGACCGTCGATGTTCTGCGTGATGACCGCCGAGCAGGTACCGGCTTCTTCGAGTTCGGCAAGTTTTTGGTGGGCGCGGTTCGGCTGGGCGTCGAGGGCGATCATGCGGTCGAAGTAGAACTCGAAGAACTCCTGCGGATGTTCCAAAAAGAAGCTGTGGCTGACCATCGTCTCCGGGGGATATTGGTAGGTCTGCGAATACAGGCCGTCGGGACTGCGGAAGTCGGGGATGCCGCTTTCGGTGGACACGCCTGCGCCGC
>JAJQAN010000017.1 GCA_021203765.1 Coriobacteriaceae bacterium
GCGGGCATATCGAGGATATGCCCCATCTTCTCCTGCTTGGTGCGCAGGTAGAATTCATCGTGTTCGGTCGCCGGGACCTGGATGGGGACTCGTTCGACGATCTCGAGACCGAAGTCGGCGAGCTGGTAGACCTTGTCGGGATTGTTGGTCAAAAGCCGCATGGTCTTGACACCGAGGTCGCGTAGGATCTGCGCTCCGATGTAGTATTCGCGCGCGTCCGCATCGAAGCCGAGGGCGAGGTTGGCTTCGCAGGTGTCCATCCCCTCATCCTGTAGCTCATAGGCACGTAGTTTGTTGATAAGGCCGATGCCACGACCCTCCTGGCGCATATATAAGACGACCCCGCGTCCCTCGGCCTCCACTTGCCGCATCGCCGAGGCGAACTGATCGCCACAGTCACAGCGAAGCGACCCGAAGGCATCCCCGGTGAGGCATTCGGAATGCACCCGACAGAGCACATCCTTCCCGTCGCCGATCTCGCCTTTGACCAAAGCGACATGATGTTCGCCGTTGAGGTGGTTGACGTAGCCCAAGGCGCGGAAGTCGCCGTAGCGGGTCGGCATGGCCGCGTCGGCCACCTTCTCGACGAAGACCTCGTGCTTCTTGCGGTAATCCTGCAGGTCGGCGACCGAGATGAAGGTCAGTTGCCATTTTTCGGCGAAGGCCTGCAGGTCGGCCAGCCGCATCATGTGACCGTCCTCGCGCATGACTTCGCAGCACAGCCCGCATTCCCTCAATCCCGCCAGACGCAGCAGGTCGACGGTCGCCTCGGTGTGTCCTCCCCGCTCGAGGACGCCGTTGGGCTTTGCCGCGAGCGGAAACATATGCCCGGGATGGCGGAAATCCTCAGCGCTGGCGTTGGGATCGGCGACCGCCATTGCTGTGATGGAGCGCTCGGCTGCCGAGATGCCGGTCGTCGTGGAGACATGGTCGACCGAGACGGTGAAGGCCGTCTCACGGTTGTCGGTGTTCTCGGTCACCATCTGCGGAAAGCAGAGCTTGCGCGCCAGATCCACCGACATCGGCATGCAGATGAGGCCTTTGGCCTCCGATGCCATGAAGTTGACGTTTTCAGTCGTCGCGAACTGGGCCGCACAGATGAGGTCACCCTCGTTTTCGCGGTCCTCGTCGTCGGAGACCAGTATGACCTTGCCGTCCTGCAGGTCCCGTATGGCCTCCTCGATCGTGGCGAACGGTGTCTGTGTAGCCTTCTCCTCCTGCATGCCGTACTCCTTAAAAGCCGTTCTCACGTAGAAACGTCTCGTCGATGCCGCCCGTCTGCGTACTCGGGCAGGCGGGGCGTTCCCCACCTTGCCCATTGCAGAGCCGTTCGACGTACTTGGCTATGATGTCGCATTCGATGTTGAGGGTGTCCCCGACAGCCTTGTCCTGTAGGTTCGTCTGCGCGCGCGTATGGGGGATGAGCGAGACCTCGAAGGTCTCATCGACCAGACGGGCGACGGTGAGACTCACGCCGTCGAGGGCGACCGAGCCCTTCTCGACGATGTAGCGCAGGATGCCTTCGTCTGCCGAGACGCGCAGCCAGACGGCGTTTTGATCCTCACGCAGCTCGACGATCCTGCCGATGCCGTCGATATGCCCCGAGACGATATGGCCGCCGAACCTGCCGTCGGCAGGCATCGCCCGCTCGAGATTGACCGGAGCTCCCGGGTTCAGCGAAGCAAGCGTCGAGCGTTGCAGGGTCTCGGGCATGACGTCGGCATCGAATCCTTCTGCGGTATGGCCGATGACCGTCAGACAGACGCCGTCGACCGCGATGCTGTCTCCGACCCCGACATCTTCGAGAACCTTGTGGGCCTTGATGCCGAGAACGTAGCTTCCCGGCGCCTGGCGCTGTGTGAGCACCTCTCCGACCTCTTCGATGATCCCGGTGAACATGGCCTGCGCTCCTTTATGCGACGTCGTATTCGAGCAGGACGTCGTCTCCCAACTGCTGTATGTGCAGGTTGGCAAGGTGCAGAGGATCGTTTGTCGGAACATCCGAGCAGGAGACGGGACCCCTGTCGCCACATCCGATGATCTGCGGTGCGACGAACGCCTCGACATGGTCGACGAGATGAGCTGCCGCAAACGAGCCGTGCAGCCGGGCACCGCCCTCGACGTAGACGCTGTCGATTTCGCGTTCGGCGAGACGCTCCAGGAGGGCATCCAGATCGATCCCGTTCGTCGTGGACGGGACCTCTACGATTTCGCAACCCGCCTCCGTCAAGCCGCGACGTTTCTCATCATCGCAGTCGCAGCAGGCGATGAGAGTCGGCACCTCCTCGGCGCTGCGCACGATCCGGGAGTCGAGGGGGATGCGGGCGTGCGTGTCGGCGATAATACGCAGGGGGTTGCGCGTGCGTTCCCCTCCCAGACGGCAGGTAAGCAGCGGATCGTCGACGACGACCGTCTGCACCCCGACCATAAGGGCGCTGTAGCGCTGCCGGTCCTCATGCACACGGTGCACAGCTGCAGGGCCGGTCAGGCGGTAGCGCTCGCCGGCACGCGGGCCGATGGAGCCGTCCGCCCCCATGGCGTATTTCATGACGACGTAGGGTCGTCCGGTGCGCTGGTAGTGGAAGTAGACGACGTTGAGACGCTCGCAGGGCTCACGGAGGACGCCCTCGACGACCTCGATACCCGCCTCACGCAGCGCGGCGATTCCCTTGCCGGCTACGAGCGGGTTGGGGTCGGTGCAAGCGACGACGACCTTCGCGATGCCGGCCTCGATGA
>JAJQAN010000002.1 GCA_021203765.1 Coriobacteriaceae bacterium
TGCGGCGCCAAAGTTAAGGTGAAGTAAGACCCGCCGCGTCTTAGTTCGGACGCTTCTGAGAAGGGGCGCGGGGTACCTGTTCCAAGTTTTCGCAGGCACACCCGCACCCCTTTGAACAGCTTCAGTACTCGAAACGATAAGGCCCGTCGCGAAAGCGGCGGGCCTTCGTGTATCATAGGGCGCCGAGGGAGTTTAGTTGGCACGCATCGGAATCATATCGGACACGCACGGCACACTGCCGGACGAGGTCGCGCAGGCCTTCGAAGGCGTCGACCATATCATCCACGCCGGCGACATCGGCGCCCCCGAGATCTTATGGGAGCTTGAGACCATCGCGCCGACGACGGCCGTGCTCGGCAACAACGACTGGCGCGACTACGGCCCCTCGGTCCACGACACCGCCAAGCCCGTCATCGACGGCACCCGCATCTTCGTCTCGCATATGCCCGGCGCCGCGATACGCGCCGCACAGACCGGCGACTACCACGTCGCCATCCACGGGCACACCCACGTCCCCGAAGACGAGCTGCGCGGATCCACGCGCATCATCTGCCCCGGCAGCGCCGTCTCGCCCCGCCATGGGAGCGACCGCTGCGTCGCCATCCTCGCCGCACGCGACGGCATCGTCCGCTCGCTGCAGTTCGTCGTGCTCGCCTCCCTCAAGCACCAGCACTAAGCCACCGCTCTTCATTCGTTACCTGCATGCAGCATCCGCAGCTGCGACGGCTACCTTCAAATCTGCTCGCCTAAAAATTCGACCGTTCGCCGAAAAGTCGTGTGGCGACCCTTCCATTAGCAAAATTTTTCTTGCAATCCCCCCGAACTTCGAATAAAGTCTAGTCCTTATCGCGCTGACGGCGTTCAACGCATGCCCAGACGATGTGCCGGACACACCTCGTCGGACCCGCTGAACAGGCCGTTTATGCGCTTCCCGTACGTTCGTACGTTGTCGAAGGAGGTTTAGCGTGGCGGCTCCCAAATTCAAAGCCAAGACCAACGTGTATCGCAAGCGTAAAAGCTTCGCCAAGATACCGCCGGTCATGGACATCCCCAACCTCATCTCGGTACAGACCGAATCCTTCAACCGCTTTGCCACCGAAGGACTGGCCGAGACGTTCCAGGACATGTCCCCCATCGAAAACAGCAGCAAGAACCTTCGCGTCGAGTTCGGCAAGCACGAATTCGAAGATCCCAAATACTCCGTCGAGGAGTGCAAGATGCGCGACCTGACCTATCAGGCGCCGCTCTTCGTCGAGATACGCTTCATCAACAAGGACACCGGCGAGATCCAGGAATCCAACGTCTTCATCGGCGACTTCCCGCTCATGACGCCGAGCGGCACCTTCATCATCAACGGCACCGAACGCGTCATCGTCTCGCAGCTCGTCCGCTCCCCGGGCGTCTACTTCTCGGCCGAGCGAGACAAGACCTCCGACAAGATCATCTACAACGCCAAGGTCATCCCCTCGCGGGGTGCCTGGCTCGAGCTGGAGACCGACAAGCGCGACGTTCTCTCCATCCGCATCGACCGCAAGCGCAAGCAGCCGGCCACCCTGCTTTTGCGGGCCCTCGGCATCGCCGAGACCAACGAGGAGATCCTCGACCTCTTCGACGACAACGAGGTCATGAAGGCCACGCTCGAAAAGGATCCTTCCACCAACCGTGAGGAGGCTCTCCTCGAGCTCTACCGCCGTCTGCGCCCCGGCGAGCCGCCCACGGTGGACGCCGCACGCAGCCTGCTCGACGGCCTCTTCTTCAACCCGCAGCGCTACGATCTGGCGCGCGTGGGCCGCTACAAGATGAACAAGAAGCTCCAGCACGACCCCGACAACACCACCTCGGTCCTCACCGTGGAGGACATCATCGACTCCATGCGCTACATCATCGCGCTGCACGACGGCAAGGAAGGCTACCTTACCGACGACATCGACCATTTCGGCAACCGCCGCATCCGCACGGTGGGCGAGCTCATCCAAAACCAGTTCCGCATCGGATTGAGCCGCATGGAGCGCAACGTCCGCGAGCGCATGTCCACGCTCGACCCGGAGGAGATCTCCCCGCAGTCGCTCATCAACATCCGCCCGATCGTGGCGGCCATCAAGGAGTTCTTCGGCTCCTCGCAGCTCTCCCAGTTCATGGACCAGACCAACCCGGCCGCCGGCATCACGCACAAGCGTCGCCTGTCCGCACTCGGCCCGGGCGGCCTGTCGCGTGAGCGCGCCGGCTTCGACGTTCGCGACGTCCACACCTCGCACTACGGCCGCATGTGCCCGATCGAGACGCCCGAAGGCCCGAACATCGGCCTCATCGGCTCGCTGGCCACCTACGCGCGCGTCAACCCCTTCGGCTTCATCGAGACGCCGTACCGCCGCGTCGTCGACGGCAAGGTCACCGACGACGTGGACTACCTCACCGCCGACGAGGAGGAAAACTACAAGATCGCGCAGGCCAACGAACCCTTCGACCAGGACACCCGCCAGTTCGGACACTTCGAGGGCAAGAAGTTCGTCAAGTCCAAGACGGCCGTCTGCCGTGCCCGCAGCACCGACGGCTCCTTCGGCGACCCGACTGAGATCCCGGTCGACGAGGTCGACTACATGGACGTCTCGCCGAGCCAGATGAACTCGGTCGCCACCTCGCTCATCCCGTTCCTCGAACACGACGACGCCAACCGCGCCCTCATGGGCTCGAACATGCAGCGCCAGGCCGTGCCGCTCCTGCGCGCCCAGGCGCCGCTCGTCGGCACCGGCATCGAGCACCGCATCGCCGTCGACTCCGGCGAGCTGCCCTTGGCCGAGCGCCCCGGCGTGGTCACCTACGTCGACGGCTCCATCATCGAGGTCAAGACCAAGGACGGCGAGCTCGACTACTACACGCTCTCCAAGTTCCAGCGCTCCAACCAGAACGGCTGCGTCAACCACCGGCCGCTCGTCCGCGTGGGCGACAAGGTCCACACCGGCGACGCGCTGGCCGACGATTTCTCGACCGACCATGCCGAACTGGCGCTGGGCCAGAACCTCATGGTCGCCTACATGCCGTGGGAAGGCTTCAACTACGAGGACGCGATCGTCGTCTCCGAACGCGTCGTCTCCGAGGACCTGCTCACCTCCGTGCACGTCTTCGAGTACGAGATCGACGCGCGCGACACCAAGCTCGGTCCTGAGGAGATCACCGTCGAGGTGCCCAACATCAGCGACGAGATGCTCATCAACCTCGACGAGGACGGCCTCGTCCGCATCGGCGCCGAGGTCGAGCCGGGCGACGTGCTCGTCGGCAAGGTCACCCCGAAGGGCGAAACCGAGCTCACCGCCGAGGAACGCCTCCTGCGCGCCATCTTCGGCGAGAAGGCCCGCGAGGTCCGTGACACCTCCCTGCGCGTCCCGCACGGCGGCGGCGGCCGGGTCGTGGGCATCGAGTCCTTCTCACGCGAGCAGGGCGACGAGCTCGCCCCCGGCGTCAACCAGCTGCTGCGCGTCTACGTCGCGCAGAAGCGCAAGATACAGCAGGGCGACAAGCTCTCCGGCCGCCACGGCAACAAGGGCGTCATCTCCCGCATCCTCCCGATCGAGGACATGCCCTACATGGCCGACGGCACGCCCATCGACGTCATCCTCAACCCGCTCGGCACGCCGTCGCGCATGAACGTCGGCCAGCTCCTCGAAAACCACCTGGGCTGGGCCGCCTACAACGGCTGGAGCGACGAGGACACCGACAAGCCGGTCGACGGACCCTTCTTCGTCGCCTCGCCGATCTTCGACGGCGCCCACGAGGAGGAGATCTCCGACTGCATCGAAAAGGCCAACAAGAACCGCATGAACAAGGCCAAAAAGCGCCTCGGCGACAAGCTCTACGAGCCGTTCATCCCGCAGCTGTCCCGTACCGGCAAGACCGATCTCTACGACGGGCGCACCGGCGAGAAGTTCCGCGAGCCCATCACCGTCGGCCAGACCTACATCCTCAAGCTCGCGCACATGGTCGACGACAAGATCCACGCCCGCTCGACCGGCCCCTACAGCCTCATCACCCAGCAGCCGCTCGGTGGCAAGGCGCAGTTCGGCGGCCAGCGCTTCGGCGAGATGGAGGTCTGGGCGCTCTACGCCTACGGCGCAAGCAACGTCTTGCAGGAGATCCTGACCGTCAAATCCGACGACACCTCCGGGCGTGTCCGCGCCTACGAGGCCATCGTCAAAGGCGAAAACATCCAGCAGGCCGAGGTACCCGAATCCTTCAAGGTCTTAGTCAAGGAGATGAAGTCGCTTGCCCTCGACGTCGAGCTCATGAGCTCGGGCGGCGAGGCGCAGGACTTCGACGGCGAGGTCGAAGAGGAGACGGTCGTCGTCGAGGAGTCCGGGGAGGAAGAGGTCGCCGAAGGCGACGTCGACGCCCTCGACGCCTTGGCGGACGCCATGGCCGGCATGAAGGCGGATTCCGACGAAGAGGTCTTGATCGGAATGCCCTCGAACGAGGGAGGGGAGGACTGAGATGCCGTACGTACCGCCCGACACCAGCAAGTACAACGTCGACAACTTCGACCACCTCCGCATCGGCCTGGCCAGCGCCGAGACGATCCGATCCTGGTCCTACGGCGAGGTCAAGAAGCCCGAGACCATCAACTACCGTACCCTCAAACCCGAAAAGGACGGCTTGTTCTGCGAGAAGATCTTCGGGCCGACCAAGGACTGGGAATGCGCCTGCGGCAAGTACAAGCGCATCCGCTTCAAGGGCATCGTCTGCGAACGCTGCGGCGTCGAGGTCACGCACTCCCGCGTCCGCCGCGAACGCATGGGCCACATCGAACTGGCCGCCCCGGTCTCGCACATCTGGTACTTCAAGGGCTCGCCCTCGCGCCTGGGCTACCTGCTCGACATCTCGCCCAAGGACCTGGAGAAGGTGCTCTACTTCGCCAACAACATCGTCACCTGGGTCGACGAGGAGGCCCGCGAGGAGGACGTCGACGAGCTGCGTGAAGAGCTCGCCGCCGACCTCGACGAACTCGACGCCGAGCGCGCTCGCCTGATCGACTCGGTCAAGCGCCAGAGCGAGAACTACCGCGACGCGAACGGCGAACGCGAATACGCCGAAGACGAGCTCCTCACCGAGGACGAGGTCCAGGCCGAGATCGACGACCTGATGGACGAGTTCGAGGAGAAGAAGGCCCTGCGCGCCGACGCGCTCGAGGAGTTCTTGAAGCTCGAGCCCAAACAGCTCGTCGCCGACGAGCCGCTCTACCGCGAGATGCGCCTGAACTACAGCGAGTACTTCAAGGGCGGCATGGGCGCGGCGGCCGTCCGCGACCTGCTCGAGGCTGTCAACTTAGAGGAGACCGCCGAGGAGCTGCGCGACACCATCAAGAACAGCAAGGGCCAGAAACGCGCCAAGGCCGTCAAGCGCCTGAAGGTCGTCGAGGCCTTCCTGCGCAGCGACAACGATCCGACCGACATGATCTTGGACGTCATCCCGGTCATCCCGCCGGAGCTGCGCCCGATGATCCAGCTCGACGGCGGCCGCTTCGCGACCTCGGATTTAAACGACCTCTACCGCCGCGTCATCAATCGCAACAACCGCCTCAAGCGCCTACTCGACCTCTCCGCCCCGGAGATCATCGTCAACAACGAGAAGCGTATGCTGCAGGAGGCCGTCGACGCCCTCTTCGACAACGGGCGCCGTGGCCGTCCGGTCCTCGGGCCGGGCAACCGCCCGCTCAAGTCGCTCGCCGACATGCTCAAGGGCAAGCAGGGCCGCTTCCGCCAGAACCTCCTCGGCAAGCGCGTCGACTACTCGGGCCGTTCCGTCATCGTCGTCGGCCCGCAGCTCAAGATCCACCAGTGCGGCCTGCCCAAGCAGATGGCGCTCGAACTCTTCAAGCCCTTCGTGATGAAGCGCCTGGTCGAGCTCGAATACGCCGGCAACATCAAGGCGGCCCGCCGTATGATCGACCGCGGTGCCTTCATCGTCTGGGACGTGCTCGAAGAGGTCATCAAGGACCACCCCATCCTGCTCAACCGCGCACCGACCCTGCACCGTCTGGGCATCCAGGCCTTCGAGCCGATCCTGGTCGAAGGCAAGGCGATCCGCCTGCATCCGCTCGCCTGCACCGCCTTCAACGCGGACTTCGACGGCGACCAGATGGCGGTCCACGTGCCGCTTTCCAGCGAGGCGCAGGCCGAGGCACGCGTCCTGATGCTGTCCTCGAACAACATCAAGTCCCCGGCACACGGCAAGCCGCTCGCCTCGCCGACGCAGGACATGATCATCGGCATCTACTACATGACCGCCGCACGTGACGGCTTTCCCGGCGAAGGCCGCGTCTTCATGGACTTCAAGGACGCCCAAAACGCCTACGACGCCCGCGCCGGCGTCGATCTGCAGGCCAAGATCAAGGTCCGCCTGAAGTACGACACGCGCGTCCAGACCGACTTCGACGTCTACGAGGACTACAAGGCCGGCGACCTCATCGAGACGACCATCGGCCGCATCATCTTCAACGGGGTGCTCCCCAAGGACCACACCTACATCAACCACCCCATGGAGAAGAAGGAGATCAGCCGCCTGGTCGAGGAGTGCTCCAACACCTACCCGGTACCGGAGACCTGCGAGATCCTCGACGGCCTGAAGGCGGTCGGCTTCCACTACGCGACGCTGGCCGGCATCACCGTCTCCATCTACGACGCCGAGATCCCGCCCAACAAGTGGGAGATCCTCGATAAGGCCGACAAGAAGGTCGCCGCCGTCGAGGAGGAATACGAGATGGGCTTCATGAGCCCCGACGAACGCCACCGCAGCATCGTCGACATCTGGAACGAGGCCAACGAGGACGTCGGCGAGGCCATGGCCGACAACTTCGACCGCTTCAACCCGATCTACATGATGGCGTTTTCCGGTGCCCGCGGTAACATCAAGCAGATCCGCCAGCTGGCCGGCATGCGCGGTCTGATGTCGGATCCGAAAGGCGAGATCATCGACCGCCCGATCAAGGCGAACTTCCGCGAAGGCCTCACCATCCTCGAATACTTCATCTCGACCCACGGCGCCCGCAAGGGCCTGGCCGACACCGCGCTGCGTACCGCCGACTCGGGCTATCTCACGCGTCGTCTGGTCGACGTCGCCCAAGACGTCATCATCCACAGCCTCGACTGCGGCACGAGCGACGGCATCGAATACGAGCTCTACAACGCCAAGGGCGATCTGGACAACGACCTGGTCGGGCGCTGCCTGGCCGACGACGTCGTCGATCCGAAGACCGGCGAGGTCCTGCAGCCCGCCGGCGAATACGTCGAGACGGCCGCCATGCTCAAGGACTTCGCCGAGCACAAGGTCGAGAAGATCAAGATCCGTACGATCATGACCTGCCGCGCGCACGACGGCGTCTGCCAGAAGTGCTACGGCTACGATCTGGCGACCTCGGCCCCGGTCAACATGGGGACGGCGGTCGGCATCATCGCCGCCCAGTCCATCGGCGAGCCGGGCACCCAGCTCACGATGCGCACCTTCCACACCGGCGGCGTCGCAGGCGAGGACATCACCCACGGCCTGCCGCGTGTCACCGAACTTTTCGAGGCACGGCGCCCGAAAGGCCTCGCCGTGCTCGCCGAGATCTCCGGCACCCTGCAGATCACCGGCGACAAGGACAGCCGCATCCTCACCATCAGCGACGACGAAGGCAACGTCCGCGAGTACCAGGTGAGCGCCCGTGCCCAGCTCATGCCCGGCATCACCGACATGTGCGAGGTCGAGATCGGCCAGCAGCTCACCAAGGGTTCCATCTACCCGCAGGACCTGCTGCGCCTGACCGACGTCAACACGACCCTGCGCTACATCGTCTCGCAGGTCCAGGACGTCTACACCTCCCAGGGCGTCGACATCTCCGACAAGCACATCGAAGTCATCGCCCGCCAGATGCTCCGCAAGGTCTCCGTCACCGACGCAGGCGACTCCACGTTCCTGCCCGGCGCACAGGTCAACCGCTGCGACTTCGAGGATGAGGTCGAACGCATCCTCGTCGAAGGCGGCGAGGTCCCGGTCGGAAAGCCGCTCATCCTAGGCATCACCAAGGCTTCGCTTGCGACCGACTCCTTCCTGTCGGCGGCATCGTTCCAGGAGACGACCAAGGTACTCACCGACGCGGCCATCGAAGGACGCGTCGACAACCTCACCGGCCTGAAGGAGAACGTTCTCATCGGCAAGCCGATCCCCGCGGGCACCGGCTTCAAGCTCTACCGCAACCTCCAGCTCACCTACAAGGGCGAGCGCATCGACCGCAGCGAGTCGACCGAGGACCAGCTGCCGGACTGGGCTCCCGAAGAGCTCAAGGAGACCGAGAGCCTGCTGCCGCAGCCGCAGGAGTGGTCGCTCGACGGCGAGGAATACCTCGGAGCCGTCCCCGGCGACCTCACGGGCCTGCTCGGCGGCAGCTACCTGGGCGGCCTGAACCGTCAGGTCCCGCCCGAGCTCGCCAAGCTCTACCTCTTCGACGACCTCGGCGTCTCGCAGCGCTGGTCGAACAAGTTCTCCGAGGCCGGCATCGAGACGGTCGGCGACCTGGTCGGCAAGACCGAAGACGAGCTCTTCGCCATCGACGGCATCGGCGTCAAGGCGATCGAGGAGCTCCGCCACGGCCTGGAGGAGCGCGACCTGCTCTACCTGCTCGACGACCCGAAGAAGGCGGCCGAGCCGGATGCCGCCGCGCTGCTCGAGATGCTCTTCTCGCCCGAGGACGCCATGTACATGGGCGGGGAGGTCCCCAAGTCCTACAGCGCCGACCCCGACGACATCATCGGCGCACCGGTCGCCAACAAACCGCGTCCGGCCTCCGACGACGCGATGCTCGAGGAGCTGCTGGGAAGCCCGCTTGCCTCCGACGGCTTCAGCGTCACCGGATCGGAGGGCGAGGAGCTGATCGGCGGGGAGTCGGTCAACGCCGCCCAGGCCTCCGCGCCGGGAAGCGCAGGGGAAGAGGAGATGATCGGGGCGTCGGCCAACAGCGATACGGCCGATGCCGAAGACGGCCAGGGTCAGGATCCGCAGGAGTAAACGACCTGGTCGCACCGCACGTTTCGAGCGTGCGGCACCTGCACCATCACACGGTGTGAGGCGGGCTTCGCCGATTGCGGCCGAAGCCCGCCGACCCCGGCCTTGCCGGGCGGGGGAAGAGGTATGGACACGCCCGGACGCGTGGCGTTTGACACGCCAGTAATTTACGAGTAATGTACCGCCTCGCGCCTTCGATAGAAGGCCGTGCGCCCGTGCGCTCAGATGTCAGGCTTTGCCTGGTCGTATGCAAGGGATTGCTGCCAGGCAAAACCTGACGACGTGCGGGGGTTTTAGGAGTACCGGAAGGCAAAAGCAAAGGAGAACACATTGCCTACCATCAACCAACTGGTTCGCAAGGGCCGCAAGAGGACGGCTGCAAAGCCGAAATGTCCTGCGCTTAAGGGCAATCCGCAGAAGCGCGGGGTCTGCACGCGCGTGTACACGACCACGCCGAAAAAGCCGAACTCGGCCCTCCGTAAGGTCGCCCGTGTCCGCCTGGTCAACGGGATGGAGGTCACCGCCTACATCCCCGGCATCGGACATAACCTCCAGGAGCACTCGATGGTGCTCATCCGTGGCGGCCGTGTCAAAGACCTTCCCGGTGTCCGCTACAAGGTCATCCGCGGCGCTCTCGACACCGCGGCGGTCAGCGACCGTTCCCAGGCGCGCAGCCGCTACGGCGCCAAGCGCCCGAAGAAATAGAGAGCGAGGGGTTGATCAGCTATGCCACGTCGTGCACCGGCCTCCCGCCGCGAAGTCCAGCCGGACGCCGTCTACAACAACCGCCTTGTCACGCAGCTCATCAACAAGGTGCTGCTCGACGGCAAGAAGTCCAAGGCCGAAGCCATCGTCTACGGTGCCTTCGACATCATCCAGGAAAAACTCAACGAGGATCCGTTGAGCGTCTTCAAGACGGCCATGGACAACGTCCGTCCCACCATCGAGGTCAAGCCCAAGCGTGTCGGCGGCGCCACTTACCAGGTCCCCGTCGAGGTCGCCCCGCGGCGTTCCACCACGCTCGCCATCCGCTGGATCGTCGGCTTCGCCCGCGAGCGCCGCGAACGCAGCATGGCCGAACGCCTCGCCGCCGAGATCATCGACGCATCCAACAACACCGGCGCATCCGTCAAGAGGCGTGAGGACGTCTTCAAGATGGCCGAGGCCAACCGCGCCTTTTCACACTATCGTTGGTAGGGAGATAGAGCATGCCTCAAAAGACTCCGTTAAAGGACACGCGCAACATCGGCATCATGGCCCACATCGATGCCGGCAAGACCACCACCACCGAGCGCATCCTCTACTACACCGGCAAGAAGCATAAGATCGGCGAGGTCCACGAAGGCGCCGCCACCATGGACTGGATGGCCCAGGAACAGGAGCGCGGCATCACCATCACCTCGGCCGCGACCACCTGCTTTTGGAACGACCACCGCATCCAGATCATCGACACCCCAGGGCACGTCGACTTCACCGCCGAGGTCGAACGTTCCCTGCGCGTCCTCGACGGCACGGTCGCCGTCTTCTGCTCGGTCGGCGGCGTGCAGCCCCAGTCCGAGACGGTCTGGCGCCAGGCGGTGCGTTACAACGTCCCGCGCATGGCCTTCGTCAACAAGATGGACCGCACCGGCGCCGACTTCTACAACGTCGTCAAGATGATGGAGGACCGCATCGACGCCCATCCGGTCGTCCTGCAGCTCCCCATCGGTTCCGAGGACCAGTTCAGCGGGCTTGTCGACCTCGTCGCCATGGAGGGCATACACTTCCGCGAAGAGGAAAACTCCATGACCTACCCCGAGCCCATGGAGATCCCCGAGGACATGGTCGACCAGGCCAACGAGTACCGCGAGATGCTCATCGAGAACATCGTCGACTTCGACGACGAGCTCATGGAGACCGTCCTCGAGGACAAGGAACCCACCGTCGAGATGATCAAGCGCGCCATCCGACGCGGCACCATCGACTGCAAGATCACCCCGACCATCTGCGGCTCGGCCTTCAAGAACAAGGGCGTCCAGGAACTGCTCGACGCGGTCTGCGACTTCATGCCCTCCCCGCTCGACATCCCGCCCATCACTGGCACCGATCCCAAGACCGACGAGGAGGTCACCCGCGAGGCCGACCCCAAGGGGCCGTTCTCCGCGCTGGCCTTCAAGATCATGACCGATCCCTTCGTCGGCAAGCTCACCTACTTCCGTTGCTACTCCGGCCACCTCGACGCCGGCTCCTATACCCTCAACGCCACCAAGGACAAAAAGGAACGCATCGGCCGTCTGCTCGAGATGCACTCCAACGAGCAGCACGACATCGAATACTGCGAGGCGGGCGACATCTGCGCCGCCGTCGGTCTGAAGGCCACCGGCACGGGCGACACGCTCTGCGACGAGCAGCACCCCGTCATCTTGGAGTCCATGGAATTCCCCGACCCGGTCATCGACATCGCGGTCGAGCCCAAGACCAAGGCCGAACAGGACAAGCTCGGCATGGCGCTGCAGAAGCTCGCCGAGGAGGACCCGACCTTCACGGTCCGCACCGACCAGGAGACCGGCCAGACCATCATCGCCGGCATGGGCGAGCTGCACCTCGAGATCATCATCGACCGCCTGCGGCGTGAGTTCAACGTCGAGGCAAACGTCGGCAAGCCCCGCGTCGCCTACCGCGAAAAGCCGGGCCACGAGGTCCTCAACGTCCAGGGCAAGTTCGTCCGCCAGTCCGGCGGCCACGGCCAGTACGGCGATGCGATCATCAATATGTATCCCAACGAGCAGGGCGCCGGCTACGAGTTCGAAAGCAAGATCGTCGGCGGTGTCATCCCCAAGGAATTCATCCCCTCGGTCGACAAGGGCATCCAGGAGGCCCTCGAGGCGGGCGTCGTCGCCGGCTACCCGGTCCTCGACGTCAAGGTCGAGCTCATCGACGGCTCCTACCACGAGGTCGACTCCTCGGACGCGGCCTTCAAGGTGGCCGGCTCCATCGCCATCAAGGAGGCCCTGCGCAAAAGCGACCCGATCCTGCTCGAGCCCATCATGGCGGTCGAGGTCGTGACCCCGGCCGAGTACATGGGCGACGTCATGGGCAACCTCTCCTCCCGCCGCGGCCAGATCCAAGGCCAGGAGGAGCGCGGCAACGCGACGGTCATCCAGGTCAAGGTCCCGCTCTCCGAGATGTTCGGCTATGCGACCGACCTGCGTTCGTCCACGCAGGGGCGCGCGTCCTACACCATGCAGTTCGACGCCTATGCCCCGGTTCCCAAGAGCGTCGCGGAAGAGATCATCAGCAAGGCCGGCGGAAGCGCGGACTAGCGCGACGGCACGGATTTTGGAGGTTTAACGTGGCTACCAAACAGACGCAAAAGATTCGCATCCGCCTGAAGGGCTACGACCACGAGATCGTCGATCAGTCCACCCGTCTGATCGTCGACACCGCGGCAAAGACCGGTGCGCGGGTCTGCGGCCCCATCCCGCTGCCCACCGAGCGCAGCCTGTACTGCGTCATCCGCTCGCCGCACGTCAACAAGGATTCGCGTGAGCAGTTCGAGATGCGCACGCACAAACGTCTGATCGACATCCTCGACCCGACCCCGTCTACGGTCGACTCGCTCATGCGCCTCGACCTGCCGGCCGGCGTCGACATCGAAATCAAGCTCTAGGGCACGGGCCTGCAACGAGCAAGGTAACTGGAGGTTAAGGTCACTCATGGTCAACGCGATTCTCGGCCGCAAGCTCGGCATGACGCAGGTCTGGGGCGAAGACGACGACATCGTCCCGGTCACGGTCATCGAGGCCGGTCCCTGTGTGGTGTCGCAGGTCAAAACCGGTGATTCCGACGGCTACGAGGCCGTCCAGCTCGGTTTCGGCGACATCAAGGAAAAGCATGTCAACAAGCCGATGAAGGGTCATTTCGACAAGGCGGGCGTCACCCCGACGCGCTATCTGCGCGAGGTCCGCGTCGACGACGCCTCCGAGTACTCCGTCGGCGACACCGTCAAGGTAAACGACGTCTTCGCCGACGTCTCCAAGGTCGACGTCACCGGCGTCAGCAAGGGCAAGGGCTTCGCCGGCGTCATCAAGCGCCACAACTTTGCCGGCGGCCCCGGCGCGCACGGGTCCCGTTTCCACCGCGCCCCTGGCTCCATCGGCCAGTGCGCATCCCCCTCCCGCGTCTTCAAGGGGGTCCGCCTGCCCGGACATATGGGCTGTGACACGGTCACGGTCAAAAACCTGCAGGTCGTGCGTATCGACGACGAGCAGAACATCCTGTTGGTCAAGGGAGCCGTGCCGGGAGGCAAGGGCGCCCTGCTTCAGATCCGTACGGCATAAGGCCCGCGGGAGGAAAGGATCGGTATGGCAACACTGAAGATCAAAAACTCCGAGGGCAAGGACGCGGGCTCGCTGAAGGTCTCCGACGACGTCTTCGGCATCGAGCCGAACAACGCCGTCATGCACCAGGTCGTCCGCGCCCAGCGTGCCGCCCTCCAGCAGGGCACGCACGCCACCAAGACCCGCTCGGACCGTCGTGGCGGCGGCCGCAAGCCGTACCGCCAGAAGGGCACGGGCCGCGCCCGCCAGGGCAGCATCCGTTCCCCGCACTACCGCGGCGGCGGCGTCGTCTTCGGACCCCACCCGCATTCCCATGCGCAGAAGGTCAACAAGAAGGTCACCAAGCTGGCCATGCGCTCGGCGCTGTCCGGCAAGGTCGCCGACTCCGAGCTCTACGTCGTCGACGCGCTCGACTTCGACGAGCCGTCCACCAAGAAGGCCCAGGCGATCCTGGACGCGCTGGACGTCACGGGCCGCATCACCGTCGTCGTCGACGACGACAACATCAACGCGTTCCTCTCATTCCGCAACATCCCGTCGGTCCTCGTCATCGCGGCATCCGAGTCCAACACCTACGACCTCATCGACAACACGGTGCTCATCATGACGACCGGCGCGGTCAAATACGTCGAGGAGGTGCTTTCGTAATGCTCGCCCGCGACATCATCATCCGTCCGATCGTCTCGGAGCGCTCCTTCGACCAGATGGAGGACAACCGCTACACGTTCGAGGTAGCCAAGACGGCCAACAAGATCGAGATCGCCAAGGCCGTCGAGGAGATCTTCAACGTGACGGTGACCAAGGTAAACACCATCAACGTCAAGCCCAAGCCCAAGCGCGTGCGGTACCAGAAGGGGTACACGCGCACCTGGAAGAAGGCCATCGTCACGTTGGCCGAGGGCGACTCGATCGAGTTGTTCGCCTCGCAGGATTAAGTAGGTATCACGCCCCGTGGTGCGCGGGGTTGATCGGTGCTGCGTGCTCGGCTTTCTAGAGCCACCCGGCACCGTGGTAAGTCCGGGGTCAGGATCGCTCGGAGGTGCACCGCCTCCGTATCCCAGGCGATCAGCTGGCAAGCGGACGAAAGGAGTTTTAAACATGGGAGTCAAGCAATACAAGCCGACCTCTCCGGGACGTCGCTTCCACTCGGTCTCCGACTTCGCGGAGATCACGGCGGACGCGCCGGAAAAGTCGCTGCTGGAGCCGCTGCCCAAGAAGGGCGGCCGTAACAACAACGGCCGCATCACCACCCGTCACCAGGGCGGCGGGCACAAGCGCCAGTACCGTAAGATCGACTTCAAGCGTGCCAAGGACGGCATCCCCGCCAAGGTCGTCGCCATCGAGTACGACCCGAACCGTTCGGCACGCATCGCGCTTTTGCACTACGCCGACGGTGCCAAGGCATACATCATCCAGCCCAAGGGGCTCAAGGTCGGCGACACCGTCGAAAGCGGGGAAGGGGCCGACATCAGGCCCGGCAACGCGCTGCCGCTTTCAGCCATCCCGGTCGGCACGCTCGTCCACGCCGTCGAGCTCCAGCCCGGCCAGGGGGCGGCCATGGCACGTTCGGCCGGCACGAGCATCCAGCTCATGGCCAAGGAAGGCAAGTACGCCGTGCTGCGCATGCCCTCCTCGGAGATGCGCCGCGTGCTGGTCACCTGCCGCGCCACCGTCGGCGAGGTCGGCAACGCCGAGCATGCCAACATCCGCATCGGCAAGGCCGGCCGCAGCCGCTGGCTCGGCATCCGCCCGTCGGTGCGTGGTACCGCGATGAACCCGGTCGACCACCCGCACGGCGGCGGCGAGGGCAAGAACAAATGCTCCGGCCGTCACCCGGTCTCCCCGTGGGGCCAGCCCACCAAGGGCCATCGCACCCGCAACAAGAAGAAGGCTTCGGACAGGCTCATCGTCCGCCGTCGCAAGAAGTAGCGTGAAGGAGAAGTATCGTGAGTAGAAGTCTCAAAAAGGGACCGTACGTGGAACCGCGCCTCCTTGCGCGTATCCAGGAGATGAACGAGTCCGGCGAGAAGAAGGCACTCAAGACGTGGAGCCGCTCATCGACGATCTTTCCCGAGATGGTCGGCCACACCATCGCCGTCCATGACGGACGCCGCCATGTGCCGGTGTACATCAACGAGTCCATGGTCGGGCACAAGCTGGGCGAATTCGCCCCGACCCGCACCTTCAGGGGCCACAAGGAGAAATAGGAGGGATGAGCATGGAAGCCGAAGCAACCGCCAAGTACCTGCGCCTCTCTCCGCGCAAGGCCCGCATCGTCGTCGACCAGGTCCGCGGCAAGGACGTCGTCGACGCGCTCGACCTGCTGCGCTTCAACGAGCGCGCTGCATCCGAGATCGTCTACAAGGTCGTCGCGTCCGCCGCGTCCAATGCCATGGTCAAGCACGGACTGCGCCAGGAGAACCTGGTCATCTCGCAGGCCTACGTCAACGAGGGCCCGACGCTGAAACGCTACCGCCCGCGCGCGAAGGGCATGGCAGGCCACATCAACAAGCGCACCTGCCATATCACCATCGTCGTCTCAAACCGAGAGGAGGCATGATGGGTCAGAAGGTCTCACCCACCGGTTTCCGCCTCGGCATCACCGAAGACTGGAAGAGTCGCTGGTATGCCGACAAGGACTATGCCGAAACCCTCGAAAACGACATCGAGGTTCGTCGCTTCCTCGAAAAGCGCCTGAAGGGCTGCTCGCTCTCCCGCATCGAGATCGAGCGTGCCGGCGACACGGTCAGGATCGCGCTCACCTCCGCGCGTCCCGGCCTCATCATCGGCAAGAAGGGTGCCGACATCGGCGTCCTGCGCAAGGACGTCGAAAAGATCGTCGGCAAGAAGGTCGACATCGACATCATCGAGGTCAAGCGCCCCGAACTCGACGCCCAACTCGTCGCCCGTTCCATCGCCGACCAGCTCGAGGGCCGCGTCGCCTTCCGTCGCGCCATGCGCAAGGCCGTCCAAAGCGCCCTCAAGTCCGGTGCCGTCGGCATCCGCGTCCAGTGCTCCGGGCGTCTGGGCGGATCCGAGATGTGCCGTCGCGAGTGGTACCGCGAAGGCCGGGTGCCGCTGCACACGCTGCGCGCGATGATCGACTACGGCACGGCCACCGCCCACACCAAGATGGGATCCTGCGGCGTCAAGGTCTGGATCTACTACGGCGACAAGATGGCCGGTCAGGGTACCGTCAACCCCGCCCTCGAAGGCGTCGGCTCGCGCCGCCGCAAGTCCGGGGGCAACAACCGCAACAACAACAAACGCGGCGGAAGGAGGAGCTAGCCATGTTGATGCCCAGACGTATCAGGCACCGCAAGGTGCAGCGCGGCACCATGAAGGGCAAGGCCAAGGGTGGCACCACCCTCAACTTCGGCTCCTACGGCATCCAGGCGCTCGAGGCCCACTGGATCACCAACCGCCAGATCGAGGCCGCCCGTGTCGCGATGACCCGTCACATGAAGCGTACCGGCCGTGTCTACATCACCATCTTCCCGGACAAGCCGATCACGCGTAAGCCCGCCGAGACCCGCATGGGCAAGGGCAAGGGCAACCCCGAGGAATGGGTTGCCGTCGTCAAGCCCGGCCGCGTCATGTTCGAGATCGATGGCGTGCCGCGCGACGTCGCCTACGAGGCGCTGCGCCTGGCCATCCAGAAGATGCCGATCAAGTGCAAGATCCTCGAACGCGAGGACGCCGAAGAGCGCTCCGCCCGCGTCGCCGAGGAGCTCGCCGCCAAGAAGGCCGCCAAGACCAAGGCAGCCGCTGCGGCCGGCATCATGCTCGACGAGTACGGCGAACCGATCGTAGAGAGCGAAGGAGAAGAGGAGGCCGCCGAAGAAGCAGAAGAGGCCGTCGCCGAATCCGAAGAAGAGGTCAAAGAAGGTGAGAACGCATGAAACCTTCCGAACTGCATGATATGAGCACCGAGGATCTGAACACCAAGCTGCAGGAGGCCCGCACGGAGCTGTTCAACCTGCGCTTCCAGATGGCGACGAGCCAGCTCGACAATACGGCCCGCGTCAAGGTCGTCAAGAAGGATGTCGCGCGCATCAGCACCGAACTACGTGAGCGCGAGATCGAAGCCGAAAAGAAAGCCGCGAAGGCGTCCTAGGAAGGAGGACCGGTCATGAGTGAAGAGCGCAACCAACGCAAGGTCCGCCAGGGCGTCGTCGTCTCGGCGTCCGACGACAAGACCATCGTCGTGCAGATCAAGGAGCGCAAGCCGCACCGCGTCTACAAGAAGATGATCACGACCACCAAGAAACTCCACGCGCACGACGAGGAAAACCTCGCCGGTGTGGGCGACACTGTCCGTCTGATGGAGACTCGGCCGATTTCGAAGAGCAAGCACTGGCGCCTGCTCGAAATCGTCGAGAAGGCCAAATAAGCACGAAAGGTTGATCCGATGATTCAGATGCAAAGCATGCTGGCCATCGCCGACAACAGCGGTGCACGCAAGGTACAGTGCATCAAGGTTCTCGGCGGTTCCAAGCGCCGCTACGCCGGGCTGGGCGACGTCGTCGTCTGCAGCGTCAAGGAAGCGGCCCCGAACGGCCAGGTCAAGAAGGGCGATATCGTCCGCTGTGTGATCGTCCGCGTGAAAAAGGAGGTCCGCCGCAAAGACGGCTCCTACATCCGCTTCGATCAAAACGCCGCCGTGCTGGTCGACAACCAAGGAGCGCCACGCGGCACGCGCGTCTTCGGCCCGGTCGCCCGCGAACTGCGCGACCGCCGCTACATGAAGATCGTCTCCCTCGCACCCGAGACGATTTAAGGAAGGTGTGAGGACTATGGCGAAGATGTCTGTGAAGAAAGGTGACACGGTCAAGGTCATCTGCGGCAAGGACAAGGGCGTCCAGGGCGAGGTCCTGGCGGCCTATCCCCAGACGCAGCGCGTGAGCGTCCGCGGCGTCGCGATGGTCAAAAAGACCTTGCGCCCGACCCAGGAGAACCCGTCGGGCGGCATAGACGAGCGCGAGTCGACCGTCCACGTCTCCGACGTCATGTTGGTCTGCCCGCACTGCGATCTGCCGACACGGGTCGGCAGCAGGCGCGAAGGCAACAAGAAGATCCGCGTCTGCAAGCGCTGCGGCAAGGATATCGACTAAGGCACGTTTTTAAGGCCCTTCCGCGAAAGGCACGGAAGGGGGCGAGGTCGGAAACCCCGCCTGAAACCTCGACAAGGAGTTAAGCATGGCACCTCGGCTCAAAGAAAAGTACCAGACGGAGATCATCGGGCAGCTCGAAAAGGATCTCGGGATCGACAACGTCAACTCGGTCCCCAAGCTCGAGAAGATCGTCGTCAACATGGGCGTCGGCGCCGCCGCGACCGATTCCAAGCAGATCGACGCGGCCGTCGAAGACCTGCGCGTCATCACCGGCCAGCAGCCGATGATCTGCCGCGCCAAAAAGTCCATCGCCGGTTTCAAGCTGCGTGCCGGCATGCCCATCGGCGCGAAGGTCACGCTGCGCGGCGACCGCATGTACGAGTTCTTCGACCGTCTGGTCGCGACAGCCATCCCGCGCGTCCGCGATTTCCGCGGCATGTCGCTGAAGTCCTTCGACGGCAGCGGCAACTACTCCATGGGCGTCACCGAGCAGCTCATCTTCCCGGAGATCGACTACGACTCGGTCGACCATGTGCGTGGCATGGACATCACTTTTGTAACGACCGCGAAGACCGACGAGGAGGCCTTGGCGCTGATGACGGCGCTCGGCTTCCCCTTCGAGCATCCGCGTAACTAGGAAACCTTAGGTTGAGGAGGCATCTGTTTTGGCTAAGAAATCGATGATCGCCAAGGCGAAGCGCGAACCGAAGTACAGCACCCGCGCCTACACCCGCTGCGTCCGTTGCGGGCGCCCGCGTTCGGTCTACCGCAAGTTCGGCCTGTGCCGTATCTGCTTGCGTGAGTTGGCCAACAAGGGCGAACTGCCCGGCGTGCGCAAGTCCAGCTGGTAGACGGCCGGACCCGTATCTGGATGTTCAGCTGCGCCGGGCAGGCGTTTCCGTCAGGGGCGGAGGCGAACCGCACGGCCGCAGTGGTAAACGAGCCATAGGAGGAAACCAATGGGTATGACCGATCCGATTGCCGATATGCTCACCCGCATCCGCAACGCGAACATGGTCAACAAGGAGACGGTATCCATGCCGTCGAGCAAGAAGCTCGTCGAGATCGCCCGCATCATGAAGGAGGAGGGCTATATCACCGACTACGAGGTGACGCCCCAGTCCCCGCAAAACGAGCTGACGATCGAGCTCAAGTACGGCGAAAAGAAGGAAAAGACGATCCGTGGCCTGCGCCGCATCTCCAAGCCGGGCCTGCGCATCTATGCCGGCAAAAACGACCTGCCCCGCGTCCTGGGCGGTCTGGGCACGGCAATCATATCGACCTCGAACGGCGTCATGACCGACCGCGACGCCCGCCTGGCGGGCATCGGCGGCGAGGTCTTGGCCTACATCTGGTAGGGAAGGGAGCAAGCATGTCACGCGTCGGTAACCTCCCCGTCCAGATCCCGGCCGGGGTCGAAGTATCCGTCAAGGACAACGTCGTCACGGTCAAGGGGCCCAAGGGCGAACTGCAGCAGTCCTACGACCCGCTGATCACCGTCAAGGTCGACGGCGACGAGGTCGTGGTCACCCGCGCCAACGACGAGCGCCAGGCACGCTCGCTGCACGGGCTCACCCGCAGTCTCATCAACAACATGACCATCGGGGTCACCGAGGGCTATTCCAAGACCCTCGAACTCGTCGGCGTCGGCTACCGCGCCTCGCTCAAAGGCAACCAGCTCGAGCTCAGCGTCGGCTATTCGCACCCGGTCTACGTCGAGGCCCCCGAGGGCATCAAGCTCGAATGCCCCGACCAGACCCATATCACGGTCTCGGGCATCAATAAACAGCTCGTCGGACAGGTCGCAGCCGATATCCGCAAGTGGCGCAAGCCCGAGCCGTACAAGGGCAAGGGCATCCGCTACGAAGGCGAACATGTCCGCCACAAGGAAGGCAAGACCGCCGGCTAGCCGGCTCGTTTTGAGGAGTGCAAGAAGGTATGGATAAGTCCAAGACAAAGAAGGCTCAGCAGCAGCGCCGCAAGAACCGGGTGCGCGGCAAGGTCACCGGGACCGCCGAATGCCCGCGTCTGTGCGTCACGCGCTCGAACAACCATATTTACGCCCAGGTCATCGACGACGTGGCGGCGAACACGCTCTGCAGCGCGTCCTCGCTCGACGCCGAGTTCAAATCCTGCGGCAAATCCGGCGGCAACGTGGAGGGCGCCGCCGAGGTCGGCAAGCTCATCGGCAAGCGTGCGAGCGACGCCGGCATCGACCAGATCGTATTCGATCGCGGCGGCCACCTCTACCACGGCCGGGTCAAGGCCCTGGCGGACGGCGCCCGCGAAGCAGGACTGAAGTTCTAGGAAGGGGGAGAGCACGGTATGGCGAACGAGCAAGAGCAACCGACCGAGCAGACGCCCGAAGCCGCTGCCAAGGAGCAGCCGGCCGGGCAGCAGAAGACATCCGGTCGCTCCGACCGCTCCAAAAGGCCTGATCGCGACGGCGATGAGGTTCCCGAGCTCGAAGATCAGGTCATCTACATCAACCGAGTCGCCAAGGTCGTCAAAGGCGGCCGTCGTTACGGCATGACCGCCCTGGTCGCCGTCGGCGACCGTCACGGCAGGGTCGGCATCGGCATGGGTCGCGCCACCGAGGTTCCCATCGCCATTAACAAGGGCGTCGAGGAGGCCAAGCGCAACCTGTTCACGGTCCCGCTGACCGAGGCCGGAACGATCCCGCACGAGGTCGTCTCCAAGTACGGCGCAGGCCGCATCATCATCAAGCCGGCCGTTCCCGGCACCGGCATCATCGCCGGCGGCCCGGTCCGCCCGCTCTTCGAGCTGGCCGGCATCAAGGACGTGCTTTCCAAGTCCGTCGGCACCGACAACTGCCTCAACATGGTCAAGGCGGCCGCCAAGGGCCTGCAGGAGCTTTCCAGCCCCGAACAGGTCGCCGAGCGCCGCGGCATGTCCGTCGCCGACATCTTCGGAAAGAAGGTGCAGTAGATGGCCGCGTCCACCAAGAAGGCCGCGAAGAAGACCCTGCGCATCACGCAGGTCAAAAGTTCGATCGGCCACAAGTCCGACCAGGAAAAGACCCTGAAGGCGCTGGGCCTGGGCAAGATCGGCAGAAGCGTGGAACAGGTCGACAACGACTGCGTCCGCGGCATGATCTTCAAGGTCAAGCACCTCGTCGAGGTCGAGGAGATCTCGTAGCACGATCTTCGCTGCATGCATCCGGTGCAGCGGATACGGAAGTTTGTCGGCGGCGAGCAGCCGACCGCACCGTCAGGTGCGAGCGTATGAAGGAGTAGCACATGAACCTGCACGAACTGACACCGGCGCCCGGCTCCACCAAGAGCCGCAAGCGTGTGGGACGCGGCCACGGCTCCGGCCATGGTGGCAAGTCCGGTCGCGGCACCAACGGCCAGCTGTCCCGCTCGGGCGGCGGCAAAGGCCCCGGCTTCGAAGGCGGACAGACGCCTTTGGCACGTCGTCTTCCCAAGCTCCCGGGCTTCAACAACATCAACCGTAAGGAATATCTGCCCGTCAACGTCTCCCGTCTCGACGCCGTCTACGAATCCGGCGACGTCGTCAACGGCAAGACCTTGGTCGAAAAGGGCATCATCAAGCACGAAGACGCTCCGGTCAAGGTCCTCGGCGACGGCAAGATCACCAAGGCGCTCACCATCAGTGTCGACAAGATATCGGCCTCCGCACAGAAGAAGATCGAGGCGGCCGGCGGAAAGGTCGAGCTGTCATGCTAAAAGCTCTCGCAAACGCCATGCGTGTGCGGGATCTCCGCATGAAGATCCTGTTCACGCTGGCAATCATCGCCATATACCGTATCGGGTGCTTCATCCCGGTGCCGGGCATCCCGTTCGCAGAGCTGGTAGACAGCTTCCGAAGCGCGGATACCAACAGCGCGCTGATGATGCTCAACCTCTTTTCCGGCGGTGCGCTCGAATACTTCTCGGTGTTCTCGCTCGGCATCATGCCCTACATCACCGCATCCATCATCATGCAGCTTTTGCAGGGCGTCATCCCCACCCTGTCCCGCTGGGCACGTGAGGGCGAGACCGGGCAGCAGAAGATCACGCGCATAACACGATATTTAACGTTAGGCTTAGGCCTCCTAAACGCGATAGGCTATTTGTTCTTATTCCAAAGTTCCACCTTCGGGATCACCTTCGACACCTCGGTCGTCCCGCTGTGGGCCACGAGCATCATCATCGTCGCCACCCTGGTGGCCGGCACGGCGCTTATCATGTGGCTGGGCGAGCTCATCACCCAGCGCGGCATCGGCAACGGCATGTCGCTCATCATCTTCGCCAACATCATCGGACGTCTCCCGAGCGCCCTGTGGGATTCCATCCAGACCTCCGGCGACACGATGCAGGGCGTCCTGATCACGATCCTCGTCGTCCTGGTCATCCTGATCGTCATACCCGCCATCGTCTTCATCGAACGCGGCCAGCGCCGCATCCCGGTGCAGTACTCCAAGCGTGTCGTCGGGCGCAGGGTCATGGGCGGCCAGTCCACCTATCTGCCCCTCAAGGTCAACGGCGCCGGCGTCATCCCGATCATCTTCGCATCGGCGATCCTCTACATACCAGCCCAGATCGCGGCCTTCTTCCCCGAGTCGGGAGGGGTGCAGGCCTTCGGCAACTTCTGTTCGAGCGGCTGGGGCAACTGGGTGCTTTCGTTCCTGCTCATCGTGGCCTTCGCGTATTTCTATACGTCGATGGTCTACCACCCGCAGGAGACCGCGGACAACATGAAGAACAACGGCGGCTTCATACCAGGAGTGCGTCCCGGTGCTGCGACGGTGCAGTACATAAAGGACGTCATCAATCGGATAACACTGCCGGGGGCGATATTCATCGCCCTCATCGCGGTCATCCCGTCGATTTTGTATTCGTTCACCGACAACGCGCTCATCAATACACTCGGCGGGACCTCGATCTTGATCCTCGTCGGCGTCGCACTCGACACCATGACGAAGCTCGAGAGCCAGCTGAAGATGCACAACTACGACGGCTTCTTCAAATAGCTGCCTTCAAGGGAGTTGATACGCAATGAATATCGTGCTTTTGGGAGCGCCTGGCGCCGGTAAGGGCACGCAGGCCGAAAAACTCGTCTCCGAATACGGCTTCACCCATCTGTCCACCGGCGACGTGCTCCGTGCCGCGGTGGCCGAGGGCACCCCGCTCGGGCTGGAGGCAAAAAAGTACATGGACGCCGGCGACCTGGTGCCCGACGAGGTCGTCGTCGGCCTGGTCGAAGAAACCCTCAAGGCCGACCCGGAAGGCTCCTACCTGCTCGACGGCTTCCCGCGCACGCCCACCCAGGCTGTCTCGCTCGACACCGTCTTATCCAACCTCGGCCAGGAGCTCGACTACGCCATCGCCTTGCAGGTCGACATGGAATCCGTCGTCGACCGCATGTGCTCGCGTCGCTGCTGCCGCGACTGCGGGGCCATCGGCAACGTCTCCGACGGCCCGACCTGCCCCAAGTGCGGCGGCGAGATGTACCAGCGCGACGACGACAACGAGGAGACCGTCCGCAACCGCATCGAGGTCTACAACAAGCAGACGAGCCCGCTCATCGACTACTATCACGGCAACGGCATCCTCGTCGAGGTCGACGGCAACAAGACCCCCGACGAGGTCTTCTCCGCCATCTGCGACGTCCTTTCATGATAGGCAGATTCAAAGAAGAGCCGATCCTCAAGTCGCCCGCTGAGATCGAGGCGATGAAGGAGGCCGGCCGCGTTTCCGCCAAGGTGCTGCGGATGGTCGGCGACCTCGTCCAGCCCGGCGTCTCGACGCTCGAGCTCGACAGCTACGTCGAAGAGCTCATCCGCCTGGAGGGCGCCACCCCCGCGTTCAAGGGCTACGGCGGCTTTCCCGGCTCCATCTGCTCCTCGCCCAACGACATGGTCGTGCACGGGATCCCGTCCTCCACGGTCATCCTGCAGGAGGGCGACATCATCTCCATCGACACCGGCGCCGTCGTCGACGGCTGGGTCGGGGACAACGCCTGGACCTATCCGGTGGGGGAAATCGACGACGAGAAGAAGCGCCTGCTCGAGGTGACCGAACAGTCCATGTGGGCGGGCATCGAGGCAGCGCAGGCCGGAAGCCACATGGGCGATATCGGCCATGCCGTCCAGACGGTCGCCGAGGCGGCCGGTTTCGGCGTGGTGCGCGAATACGTCGGACACGGGGTCGGCCGCGACATGCACGAGATGCCGAACGTCCCCAACTACGGGCGTCCGGGGCGGGGGCTGCGTCTGGAGCCCGGCCTCGTCATCTGCATCGAGCCGATGATCAACGCCGGCACCTACCATGTGCACGGCCTCGATGATGGCTGGGCGGTCGTCACCGACGACGGATCCCCGAGCGCGCATTTCGAGAAGACCATCGCCGTCACTGAGGACGGCCCGGTCATCCTGACGACGGAATAAAAATTTCTTCTCACAACCAGCGATTTCTGTGATAAACTGTTTGTTCGCGTTTGCGTGAGTGCAGGATTTGAAGGAAAGCGGTTTGCCGTGGCCAAGGAAGATGCAATAGAACTGGAAGGGACGGTCGTCGAGCCGCTTCCCAACGCCATGTTCAAGGTCGAGCTCGAAAACGGCCACGAGGTCCTTGCCCACATCTGCGGCAAGATGCGCATGCACTACATCAAGATCCTGCCGGGGGACAAGGTCACCGTCGAGCTTTCTCCCTACGACCTCGATCGGGGTCGCATCACGTTCCGCTATAAATAAGCTCAGTTCGTACCCTGTGCGGACCGGTCTTAAGGAAGCCCGCTTCGGCGGGATTTCTTGTCCTTTCAGGACTTTAAAAACCATCGCCTGCGGCTGCGGCGTGTGTATAGGACGAAAGCAGTACACGTACCGAAAGGAAAAGCTCATGAAGGTACGCCCTTCGGTAAAGAAGATGTGCGACAAATGTAAGATCATTCGACGCCACGGCAAGGTATACGTTATCTGCGAAAATCCACGCCACAAGCAGCGTCAAGGCTAGAAAGAGGTACGACATTGGCTCGTATACTTGGTGTTGACCTTCCGCGCGACAAGCGCGTCGAAGCCGGGCTGACCTACATCTACGGAATCGGCCTGAGCACCTCCCGCAAGATCCTGAGCGCGACCGGCGTCGATCCGGACACCCGCGTCCGCGACCTGACCGACGGGGAAGTCACGAAACTGCGCGATTACATCGACAAGAACCTCGTCGTCGAAGGCGATCTGCGCCGTGAGAACTCCCAAAACGTCAAACGCCTGATGGAAATCGGCTGCTACCGGGGCCTGCGTCATCGCAAGGGCCTCCCGGTCCGCGGCCAGCGCACCCACACCAACGCACGCACCCGCAAGGGTCCGCGCAAGCAGATCGGTGCGCGCAAGAAGAAGGACTGAGGTGATCACGCATGCCTAAGCAGCAGACACGCACCCGTGTCAAGCGCTCCGAGCGCAAGAACATCTCGGTCGGACAGGCTCACATCAAGAGCACGTTCAACAACACGATCGTCACGTTGACGGACACCTACGGCAACGTCATCACCTGGCAATCGGCCGGCACGGTCGGCTTCAAGGGTTCGCGTAAGAGCACCCCGTTCGCCGCACAGATGGCCGCCGAGCGCGCCGCCCAGCTCGGCAAGGAGCATGGGCTGCAGAAGGTCGCCGTGTTCGTCAAGGGTCCGGGCTCCGGCCGCGAAACGGCCATCCGCTCGCTCCAGGCTGCTGGTCTCGAAATCACCAGCATCATGGACGTCACGCCCGTACCGCACAACGGCTGCCGCCTGAAGAAGCGCCGCCGCCTCTAAACAAGGAAAGGTAAGATTATGGCTCGCTATACCGGGGCGGACTGTCGTCTGTGCCGCCGCGAAGGTTCCAAACTCTTTCTGAAGGGCGATCGCTGCTACACGAGCAAGTGTGCGGTCGATCGCCGTCCGTATCCTCCGGGAGAAGCAGGACAGAGGCGCCAGAAGGAATCCGAGTACAAGCTGCAGCTGCGCGAGAAGCAGAAGACCAAGCGCATCTACGGCCTGCTCGAAAAGCAGTTCCGGGGCTACTACGACATCGCCAGTCGCCAAAAGGGCGTCACCGGCGAGAACCTCCTGCGCATCCTGGAAAGCCGTCTGGACAACGTCGTCTATCGCCTGGGATTTGCCAAGTCCCGCGACGAGGCGCGTCAGACGGTCCGCCACAACCACATCCATGTCAACGGCAAACGGGTCAACATCCCGTCCTACCGTGTCAGGCCGGGCGACCTCATCTCGATCGCGCCCAAGGCCACCGAGCTTCTGCCCATCAAAAGCGCTCTGATCTCGAGCGAGCGCAACGAGATCCCCGGATGGCTCGAGCTCGACATGGACAAGCTGCAAGGCTCGGTACTTTCCCTCCCGGAGCGGGATCAGATCGATCTCGACATCCAGGAGCAGCTCATCGTCGAGCTCTACTCCAAGTAGCCCGACGCGTTCTTATCCGCTATAAACCCGCAAGGGAGGCTTGATAGATATGTCTGAGTTCATGAGGCCGAAGGTCACCGTCGAAGAGGTGGACGACAACACCGCTCGTTTCATCATGGAACCGCTCGAACGTGGCTACGGGTACACCCTGGGCAACAGCATGCGCCGCGTGCTGCTTTCCTCGCTCGACGGTGCCGCCGCGACCGCCATCTCGATCGAGGGCGTCCATCACGAGTTCACCTCCGCCGAGGGTGTTATAGAAGACGTGACCGACATCGTCTTGAACGTCAAAGGCCTGGTCTTTTCGGCCCAAGGTGCCGAAGAGGAGGCGACCGCGACGCTCGTGGCGGAAGGCCCCTGCACTGTCACCGGTGCCGACCTCGAGGTTCCCACCGAGTTCCAGCTGGTCAACCCAGATCATGTCATCGCCACACTCGCCGAGGGCGGCAAGCTCGAGATGAGCATCCGCATCGGCATCGGCCGCGGCTACGTCTCGGCCGAGCGCAATAAACGTACGGAGGACCCCATCGGCATCATCCACGTGGACTCGCTGTTCTCGCCGGTCCGCCGCTGCACGATGGACGTCACCGACACCCGTGTCGCCCAGCGCACGGACTACGACAAGCTCATCCTGGAGGTCGAGACGAACGGCTCGGTCAGCCCGGTCGACGTCATCTGCCAGTCCGCGAACATCATCAGCCAGCACATGGCCGCGTTCATGACGCTCGGCGGGGAGGACGAGGAAGCCGAGGTGGCAAGCATCTTCGCCGCCGAAGGTCCCAACAAGAACTCCGAGCTGGAAAAGCAGATCGAGGAACTCGACCTGTCCGTGCGCTCCTACAACTGCCTGAAGCGCGCCGGCATCCACTCGGTCCGTCAGCTGGTCGAATACTCCGAGCAGGACCTGCTCAACATCCGTAACTTCGGTGCCAAGTCGATCGAGGAAGTCAAAGACAAGCTTCACTCGATGGAACTTGACCTGAAGATGTAACAGGAGACACCCATGAGGCACAAGAAACAAGGCCGCAAGCTTGGCACCAGCGCCAGCCACACCAAGGCCATAAGGAAGAACCTGGCGGTCAACATCTTCACCAACGACCGCATCAAGACGACGCTGCCCCGCGCCAAGGAGATGCGTGGCGACGTCGACCGCATCATCACCTGGGCCAAGAAGGGCGACCTGCACTCCCGCCGTCTGGCCATCGCCGCTTTGGGCGACGCCGAACTCGTCCGCGAGGTCTTCGCCAAGGCCGAGCAGGGCATGTGGGCCGGCCGCAACGGCGGCTACACCCGCATCTACCGTCTGGGCAACCGCAAGGGCGACAACGCGCCCATGGTCATCATCGAGCTGGTGAACGAGGCCGTCGCGCCCAAGAAGACCTCCGATGATGGCAAGCCGGCCGCCAAGAGTTCTTCTGCTGCCAAGTCGAACGCCAAAGCCTCCGGCGGCACCTCCACCAAGAAGAAGGCCGCCGACACCGAGGAGGCCGCTGCAGACGAGGCGGAGGAAGTCGCAGAGGATTCCGCCGACGAGGCAGAGGCGAGCGAAGAGGCTTCCAAGGTCGAAGGCGAGAAGACGGAAGACAAGGCGGCTGACGAGGCCGAAAAGGTCGAGGAGGAGGCAAAGAAGGAGGCCGAGACCGCCGGAAAGGCCGCACAGGACGAGGCGGAGGCCGCCGAGGAGAAGGCCGACGACAAGAAGGCCGAGACCAAGCCCGCCGCCAAAAAGCCGGCTGCGAAGAAGGCGCCCGCCAAGAAGGACGACACCAAGGCCGACGACAAAAAGCCGGCTGCGAAGAAGGCGCCCGCCAAGAGGGCTCCTGCCAAAAAGGACGACGCCAAGGCCGACGACAAGAAGCCGGCTGCGAAAAAGACGCCCGCCAAGAAGGACGACGCCGCTTCCGACGATGCCGCCGACACCAAAGAGGACAAATAGCACCAGCACTTCTCGGCTCGTCGCGTAAGGAGTAGCCATGTCGACCGTGCGCGCGTTCGGCACCTACATTCCGCGACAGACGTTCATCCACCAGTTCAGGGCACAGGTCAAGATCCTTTTGACCTGTGCTTTTTGTTTGGCCGTCTTTTTTCTGGACGGCTGGCCCGGCCTGCTCATCGCCGTCCTGTTGACCGTCATGCTCTATCAGATTGCCCGCATCCCGCTTTCCTCGGCCCTGCGTGGGCTCAAGCCGATCATCTTCATCCTCGCCTTCACCCTCGTCGCCCATGCCTTCGCCTTCGATGTGAACGCCTCCGCCGACTTCGCGAACGGCTCGCTTGGCTCGCTCGGCCTGCAGCAGCGCTGGGCGATCGTCGGCAATTTCGGCGTGACCCTCGACGGGCTGGTGGAAGGACTCTACTTCGCCTTGCGCATCGCCCTGCTCGTGGCGTTCTGTTCGCTTCTGACCTTCACGACGTCGATCACCGAGCTGACCGACGGCCTGATCAGCCTGCTTTCGCCGTTGCGCGTCATACGGGTCCCGGTCGACGATGTGGCGATGATCATCTCGATCGCGCTGCGCTTCATCCCGACGACCGCCGACGAGGCCCTCGTGCTCGTCAACGCGCAGAAGGCGCGGGGCGTGGCCTTCGAGACCGGCGGGCCGTTCCACCGGATCCACGTGTGGGTGCCCATCCTGGTGCCGCTCATCGTGCGCCTGTTCCGCCGCGCGGAGGATCTGGCCGAGGCGATGGATGCGCGCAGCTACGGGGTCGCGCCCCGCACGCACATGAACAGGCAGCCGATGCGGGCGAGCGACATCGTCGCCCTCGTCATCGGCGTCGCCGCCTGCGTCGCCCTCTGCGTCTTTTTGTAGGGCGTAGCAGCGTTTCCTGCAGCGCACGGGGCAGGTGAAAGCGGTAGAATGTGGAGACTTCCGATTGGAGGAGATACGGATGGCTGAGCAGACGACAGGAACCCTGAAGGTCAAGACCGGCTTTGCCGAGATGCTGAAGGGCGGCGTCATCATGGATGTCGTCACGCCCGAGCAGGCCAAGATCGCCGAAGACGCCGGTGCGGTTTCGGTCATGGCGCTCGAACGCGTCCCTGCCGACATCCGTGCGCAGGGCGGCGTCGCCCGCATGAGCGACCCTGCCATGATCGAAGGCATCATCGACGCCGTCTCCATTCCCGTCATGGCCAAATGCCGCATCGGGCACTTCGTCGAGGCCCAGGTGCTCGAGTCCCTCGGCGTCGACTTCATCGACGAAAGCGAGGTCCTCACCCAGGCCGACGACCAGTACCACGTGAACAAGTGGGACTTCACCGTCCCGTTCGTCTGCGGGGCCCGCAACCTCGAAGAGGCGCTGCGCCGCATCGCCGAAGGCGCCGCCATGATCCGCACGAAGGGCGAGCCGGGCACGGGCAACGTCATCGAGGCCGTCCGCCACATGCGCACGGTCACCTCCGAGATCTCCTACGTCAAGGGTCTGCGCAAAGAACAACTCTACACCGCCGCCAAGGACCTGCAGGCGCCCTACGAGCTGGTCGCCTGGGTCGCCGAGCACGGTTGCCTGCCGGTCGTCAACTTCTCCGCCGGCGGCATCGCGACCCCTGCCGATGCCGCGCTGATGATGCAACTCGGCTGCGACGGCGTCTTCGTGGGCAGCGGCATCTTCAAGTCCGGCGACCCGGCAAAGCGCGCCCGTGCCATCGTCGAGGCGACCACCAACTACGACGATCCCGACACGATCGCCCGCGTCTCACGCGATTTGGGCGAGCCCATGGTCGGCATCGAGATCGGCGACATCCCCGAAACCGAGCGCATGGCGTTTCGCGGCAACTGACGGCTCATCGCCGATGGAGGTCGGGGTCCTGGCGCTGCAAGGCGCCTTCCGTGAACACAGGCAGATGCTGCACACCCTCGGTACGGAAGCGCCGCTCGTGCGCTGGCCGCAGGACCTGGAGGGCCTCGACGGCCTCATCGTTCCCGGCGGGGAGTCCACCACCATCGCCAAGCTGCTCACCATCCACGAACTCTACGCACCGATCCGTAAGGCCTACGCCGACGGACTGGCGGTCTTCGGCACCTGCGCCGGCGCGATCATGCTCGCCCGCGAGATCGAGGACGCACGCGAGGACCAGGAGCCGCTCGCCCTCATGGACGTCCGCATCCGCCGCAACGCCTACGGACGGCAGATCGACTCATTCGAGACGACGGTGCCGTTTGACGGCATCGAAGGCGGGGTCAAGGGCGTCTTCATCCGTGCCCCGCGCTTCGAGAACTTAAGCGATGAGGTGGAGATCCTCTCGCAGACCGAGGACGGCGAGGCACTGGCCGTGCGCCAGGGGAGAGCGCTCGCGGTGGCCTTCCATCCCGAGCTCACCGACGACACCCGCGTCCACGAATACTTCCTGCAGCAAATCGTCGGCCACTGAGAGCAGGGCTGCCTGCACAAGGCGTATAATCGAGCAATGCTGAATTGGTGGCACTATCTCTCGGTTTTCCTGGTCGCGCTTATCGTGACGGTCCTGCTCGTGCCCGTCGTCAAGCGCGTAGCCATCCATTTCAACATCATGGATTATCCCGGCACACGCCGCATCAACACCAAGCCGATTCCCCGTCTCGGCGGCGTGGCGATCTTCATCGGCATCCTCGCCGGACTCGCGCTCGAGTGGCTCGGAGAGAATCTCGGCTGGTGGATCGGCCCCTTCTTCGACATCGTCACACTGGCTCCCAACGTCAAGCTCATCGGCGTGGTCTGCGGCCTGGCCTTCATCGTCATCGTCGGCGTCGTCGACGATGTCCGCTCCCTGCCGCCGTGGGCGAAGGTCGTCGGCCAGGTCATCTCCGCCTGCATCATCGCCTTCACCGGCACGCTGCTCGGCACCTTCAAGGTTCCCTTCACCAACATGGTCGTCGACCTCGGCTACTGGGCCTATCCCATCACCATCATCTATCTGGTCGCCTTCGCCAATATCATCAATCTGATCGACGGGCTCGACGGCCTGGCCGCGGGCATCACCGGGATCGCCGCCATCAGCCTCTTCTGCCTCACCTTCGGCCTGGGACGCAACGAGGCCGCCTTGGCCGCCATCATCCTGGTCGGCGCCTGCATCGGCTTCCTCTTCTACAACTTCCATCCGGCGAGCATCTTCATGGGGGACTCCGGATCGCTTCTGCTCGGTATCATGCTCGGCACGATCTCCCTGCTCGGCGCGACCCGCTTCGCCTCGGTCACCGCGCTGGCCGTCCCGCTCATCATCGCGGGTGTGCCGCTTCTGGACACCTTCGGCGCCATCATCCGGCGTATCCGCGGACACCAGCCCATACAGGTCGCCGACGCCGGCCACATCCACCACCGCCTGCTCCGCCGGGGTTTCTCGCAGCGCAAGGCGGTCTCCATCATCTACGCCTGGACGGCGTTTCTGTGCATCGGCGCGGTGGTCATGTGGAACATGAGCGGTCTCATCAAGTACATCTTCCTCGTCGTCATGCTGGTCGTCTCGGCGATCATCGCGCACGCCCTCGGCCTGCTCGGGCCGGTCCTGACGCACCACTACTACCCCGAGGGCGACCGCCAGGGTACGGATGAGGGGACGGAGGAGGTCCCGACCGCCGACGACGCCGGCGAGCTTCCGGCCTCCGAGGGCGCTTCCGCAGACACCGACGACGATGAGTGATACGGGTTCCCAACCGAAAAGCCCCGACCTCGCCGAACAGCTGAAGTCGGTTCCCCGCAAGCCCGGGGTCTATCTGTGGAAGGACGCCGACGGGGAGATCCTCTACGTCGGCAAGGCCGTCGACCTGCGGAGCCGCATGACCCAGTACGTCCTCGGCACCGACGAGCGCATCAAGATACCGCTCATGATGGGGCAGGTCGCCTCCTTCGACTACATCGTCGTTTCCACCGAGACCGAATCGCTCATCCTCGAAAAGAACCTCATCCAGCAGTACCATCCGCCCTTCAACGTCGACTACCGCGACGACAAGAGCTACCCCTACATCGCCATCACCGAGGGCGAGACCTTCCCGGCCATCAAGTACACCCGCGAAAAGCATAAAAGCGACACCCGCTACTTCGGGCCCTACACCGACGCCAAGGCGGCGCGCGAGACGATCGACACCGTGCGGCGCATCGTCCCGATCTGTCTGGCGCAGTGTGCCGAGTATCGTGCCCTCTGCCGTCACCTGAAGGCGGGGCGCCAGCCGCGTCCGGAGGACAAGGCCTGCTTCGAATACCACATCGGCAAGGGGGCCGGCCCGTGCTGCGCGGCCGTCACGCCCGAGGACTACGCGCCCTACGTCGAGCAGGTCGAGCGCTTCCTGGCGGGCCACCGTGCGGAGTTCGTCGACCAGCTCAACGACCAGATGCGCGAGGCCGCCGACGACCTCGACTTCGAACGGGCGGGCCGCCTGAAAGGACGCCTCGAGGCGATCGAGGCCCTGCAGGAGACGCAGAAGGCGGTGCTCTCCCACAGCCTCGACATCGACATCGTCGGCTTCTACCGCGAGGAGACGATCGCGGGTGCTCATGTCTTCGTGGTCCGCGAGGGCCGCATCATCGTCAGCAACGACTTCATCCTCGACAAGGGGCTCGACGTCCCCGAAGAGGACCTCGTCGGGCAGTTTCTGGCGCGCTACTACGACGGCACCGAGGAGATCCCCCACGAGCTGGTCATCGCCACGGAGCTTTCCGAGGAGACGCGTGCGCCGCTCGAGGCCTGGCTCACCGAACGGCTCGCCTCCCCGCACGGGGCGAAGGTGCACGTGACGGTGCCGCGCCGTGGGGAGAAACACGAGCTGTTGGAGATGGCGACGCTCAACGCCAAACACGCGCTCATGCGCTTCAAGGTACGCACCCGCTACGAGGACGAGCGCACGAACCTCGCACTGTTGCAGCTCGAGACCGCGCTCGCACTGCCGGCGGCGCCGATGCGCATCGAATGCTTCGACATCTCGACCATCCACGGCAACTACTCGGTCGCCTCCATGGTCGTCTTTACCGACGGCAAGCCAGACACCTCGCAGTACCGCCGCTTCCGGATCCGCCAGGACTTCGGCGAGTCCAACGACGTCGCCATGATGGGGGAGGTGCTCTCGCGCCGCTACAGCGCCGAGCGCATGGCCGACGAGCGGTTCGGCTCGCGCCCCGACCTCGTCATCGTCGACGGTGGCAAGGCACAGCTCGCGGTCGCGGTCGAGACCTTCGACAAACTCGGCCTCGACCTGCCGGTCTGCGGCCTGGCCAAGCAGGACGAGGAACTCTTCGTGCCGTGGGATACGACCGGGCCGGTCGTGCTGCCGAGCGGTTCGCCGTCGCTCTATCTCATCAAATGCGTCCGCGACGAGGCGCACCGCTTCGCCAACACCTTCCACCGCGAGCTGCGCGGCAAGGGGATGGTGGCCTCCGTCCTCGACGGGATCGACGGGCTCGGCCCCAAACGCAAGAAGGCGCTCCTCAAGGCTTTCGGCTCGGTGCGCAAGATGCGCCAGGCGACCCTCGAGGAGATCGCGGCCGTCGACGGCATCCCACGTCAGGTCGCAGAAGACGTGTACGCTGCTATACTTGACACATCCGCGTAAAGCCATATCCAAGGAGGCATTATGCCGACGCAGGAGTCGTTAGAGGAACTGGAAGAGGTCCCGGGAGGCCCGGACCTTATCATCATCACCGGCATGTCGGGCGCCGGACGCACCGAGGCGATGCACACCTTCGAGGATCTCGGCTACTTCTGCATCGACAATCTGCCTCCCTCCCTGCTCATGAACCTCGTCAGCCTCGCCGGCCTCAACTCCGGCACGTTGCGCAAGCTCGCGGTTGTCTGCGACCTGCGCGCCAAGGAGTTCTTCGGGGAGCTTTCGACCGAGCTCGGCAAGGTCCGCGAGATCGGCCTGTCCTATTCGATGATCTTCCTCGACGCGAGCGACGAGGCCCTGCTCAACCGCTTCAAGGCATCCCGTCGCCGTCATCCCCTATGCGTCGGCGGCATGACGATCATCGCCGGCATCCGCAAGGAACGCGAACTGCTCGCCGAGGCCAAGGAGATGGCCAACTACGTCTTCGACACCAGCTCGGTGCGTCCCCAGGAGATGCGTAAGAAGCTGCGTGAACGCTTCTCCGGGCAGTCGCCGCAGGAGGGCATGGGCGTGTCGGTATCCTCCTTCGGCTTCAAGCACGGGGCGCCGGTCGACGCCGACATCGTCATCGACGTGCGTTTTCTGCCCAACCCCTTCTACGAACCGACGTTGCGCAACAAGACCGGGCTCGATCCCGAGGTCCGCGAATACGTCCTCGACAAGGTCGGCACGCGGATGTTTCTGAACTGCTGGTTCGAGCTGCTCGACTGCATCATGCCGGGCTACGTCGAGGAGGGTAAGCAGTATCTCTCCATCGCGATCGGCTGCACCGGCGGCCAGCACCGCAGCGTCGCTTTGGCCGAGGCGACCGCCGAGCATCTCGTCGAGGAGGGCTATTCGACCGAGGTCACCCACCGCGACCTGGCGCTTGCAGAGGTCGGTTCCTGATGAACACCACGAAGGCCGTCGTCATCGGGGGAGGTTCGGGGGCGCCCGTCTCCATCCGCACCCTGCTCGATATGGGGTGTTCGGTCTCGTCCGTCGTCGCCATGGTCGATGACGGGGGATCGACCGGCAAGCTCCGCGAACTCGGCCAGGTCGTCCCGCCCGGGGACGTGCGCAAATGCATCCTGGCCATGTCGTCCAATCCCGAAGGCATCTTCGCACGCGCCTTCCGGCATCGCTTCGACTACCTCGACAACCACTCGCTCGGCAACCTCATCCTGACGGCGTTCGCCGAGGAGACCAACTCCTTTCCCGACGCGATCGAGATCTCCGAGCGCATGGTCGAGGCCCGCGGGCATGTCTACCCGTCGACCCTGCACGACATAACGCTGGAGGGCACGACGAGGGACGGTCGCCAGCTGCAGGGCCAGGCGGCCATCACCGACAGCGAATGCGCCATGGAGACGGTCACCCTGCCCGAGAAATCGATACAGCCCTATCCGCCGGCGCTCGAGGCCATCCGTGAGGCGAACCTCATCGTCTTGGGTCCCGGCTCGCTTTTCACCTCCATCATCCCCAACCTGCTCGTCCCCGGGGTGATCGACGCCATCAAAACGGCGCGTTCGCGGCGCGACAACCCGGCCTGCACGATGTTCGTCACCTCGCTCGCCGACATGCAGGGGGAGACCTGGGGGATGAACTGCGCCGACCACGTCGACGCCCTGCTGCGCCACGGCATGGACGGCCTCCTCGACATCGCCCTCATCCACGAGAACTCCCCGGAGTCCCCCATGGCGACCGGCCAGATCCCGCTCATCGAGGAGGACTACTCCGACGCGCGCTTCCAGACCCGTGGCCGGCGCGGCGGCCTGGTCCGACACGTCGAGGTCACCCCCGAGCTGCTCGAACGGATCCGTGCGGCGGGCGTCGAACCCATGGCACGCGACCTGGTCGACGAAGAGCGTCCGACCTGGCACGACCAGGAGCGTCTGCAGGAGGCGTTCGAGGAGGTGCTGCAGGCGTGTCGTTTACGACGGAAGTGAAAGACGAGCTTTCGCGTGTCGAGCCGACCTGTTCGAAGTGTGACAAGGCCGAACTGGCCGCTCTGATCCGCATCGCCGGGATGCTGGCCAAAAGCGGCAGCGGCAACTACCGACTCGAGATCGCCAGCGAGACGGTCAGCGTCGCCCGCACCGCCATCCGGCTTCTGCGCGACGTCTACGGCCTGCAGACCGAACTCACCATCAGGCGAAGCGTCCTGCACAAGACCCACAACTTCCTCATCACCGTCCCGACGCAGCGGGCGCTCACCGACGCGATCGAGGACCTCGGCTTCTTCGAGGGAGGCGTCCTGACCCAGGGCATCCCGCAGGAGCTGGTGGAGTCCGGCTGCTGTGCGGGGGCCTTCCTGCGCGGCGCCTTCCTGACGGCCGGCTACATCGCCGACCCGAAAGGCGACTTCCACTTCGAGATCTCGCTGTCCTCCGAGGAGCTCGCGAGCGGTCTGGTGGAGCTCATGGACCGCTGCGACCTGCAGGCGCGGCAGATCCAGCGCCACAACATGTATCTGGTCTACATGAAGGGTGCGGAAAAGATCACCGACTTCCTCGCCTACATCGGCGCGCACAAGAGCGTTTTGGCGATGGAGGAGGCCCGCGTGGTCAAGTCGGTCCGCAACGACGCGAACCGCCTGGCGAACGCCGAGTTCGCCAACACCATCAAGTCCGCGGAGGCCGCCAACAAGCAGATCGCCCAGATCAAGGACCTCCTCACCTTCCGCGCGGTCGACACGCTGCCTCCCGCCCTGCAGCAGGTGATCATCCTGCGCCTGCAGGACCCGGAGGCGACGATCACGGAGCTGGGGGAGATGGCCGACCCGCCCTTGAGCAAATCCGCGGTCTATCACCGTCTGCGGCGTATCGAGGAGCTTTTGGACGAGGAGCGGCAGAAGGCCGCGGACCGCGTCTCTTAAAAGCCGCCCGTCCCGTTCGGCGGGGCGTCGCATCGTTTGGTATATACTTGCCGTGTACAGCGGATTTCCGCCCTGCAGGCAGCGTTTCGGGGCGTGAGGGATACCGAGGAGCAAGCAGATGAGCGAAGTAACCACCAAGGCCGAGGCCGCCCGCAAGGCCGCCGTCCGCCTGGCGCAGGCAAGCGGCACGCAACGTGACGCCGCCCTCGAGATGATGGCCCAGCGTCTCATCGAGCGCACACCGCAGATACTGGCCGCCAACGAGGAGGACATGAACGCGGCACGCGAGGACGGGACGGCGGCGCCCCTGCTCGACCGCCTGATGCTCACCGAGGAGCGCATCGCCGACATCGCCGAGGCCCTGCGGACCCTGGCCAAGCAACCCGACCCGCTCGGGGAGGTCGTCGAGGGGCATAGACTCTACAACGGCATCGAGCTCACGCGGGTCCGCGTTCCGCTTGGCGTGGTCGCCATGATCTACGAGGCCCGTCCGAACGTCACCGCCGACTGCGCTGGGCTTTGCATCAAGACTGGCAACGCCTGCATCCTGCGCGGCGGCAGCATGGCGGTCAAGTCGAACCTGACCATCTCCAATGCGCTTTCCGACGCTTTGGGCGAGGTCGGCCTGCCCTCCGACGGCATCCAGAGCATCGAAGACACCAGCCACGACGCCACCGACGAGTTGATGAGCCTGCACGGACTCGTCGACGTCCTCATCCCGCGCGGCGGCGCCGGCCTCATCAACTACTGCGTCGAAAACGCCAAGGTCCCGGTCATCGAGACCGGCGTCGGCAACTGCCACGTCTACGTGCACGAAGCGGCCGATCCCGACTGGGTCGTCCCCATCATCGTCAACGCCAAGACCCAGCGCCCCGGCGTCTGCAACGCGATCGAGGGGGTCCTGATCGACGCAAGCGTCGCCGACGACCTGCTGCCCGACGTCTTGAAGGCCCTGGCCGCAAAGGACGTCCGCATCCACGCCGACGAGCAGGCCCTGCGGCTGGCGAAGGAGGCCGGCGTCGAGGCCGAGGCGGCCACCGAGAAGGACTGGGGGACGGAATACCTCGACCTCGAGATCTCGATCAAGTGCGTGGACGGCCTCGACGAGGCGATCGAACACATCAACACCTACGGCACCGGCCATTCCGAGTGCATCATCTCGAGCGACGCGCAGGCCATCAAGCGCTTCACCGACGAGGTCGACGCGGCCGCCGTCTACTCCAACGCCTCGACCCGCTTCACCGACGGCGGGGAGTTCGGCCTCGGCGCCGAGATCGGCATCTCCACCCAGAAGCTGCACGCGCGCGGCCCGATGGGGCTCGACGCGCTCACCTCGACCAAGTTCGTCCTGGCAGGCGAGGGCCAGATCCGTGAGTGACGCGGAAGGGACCGCATCGCCCGGGCGCATCGGCGTACTGGGCGGGACCTTCGACCCGCCGCATCTCGGGCACGTCGAACTCGCGCACGAGGCTGCCCGGCGCTTCGACCTGGGTACGGTGCTGCTCGTCCCCACCGGAAACCCCCACTTCAAGCAGGACTGCCACGTCACGGCCGCGGCGGAGCGTGCCGAGATGCTCCGTCTCGCCTTCGCCGACGATCTGGACGCGCCCGGCCCCACCACCTACGAGGTCGACCTCAGCGAGGTTGAGCGCGACGGCATCACCTATTCGGTCGACACCTTCGAGGAACTGCACCGAAAGTACCCGGACGCGGACCTCTTCTTCATCATGGGAAGCGACAGCGCCCGCCACGTGATGACCTGGTATCACGCGCAGCGCTTAAGCGAGCTGTGCACGCTGCTGGTCGCCACGCGCCCCGGCTGCGGGCGCGAGGAGGTCGAGGCGGCGCATGAGGCAAGCGACGTCGCCTTTGCCATCGACTACTTCGACTTCGACGCCCCCGACATCTCCTCTTCGGATCTGCGGGAGCGTATTTCTCATGGACGCAGCGTCGAGGGGCTTATCCCCCCGGCGGTTATCACCTATATTGAAAAACACCGGCTCTATGCCGATGGGGACGAATAGAGGGTTGCAGAACGTGGAAGCGAACGAAGAACTCTACAAGCGGGCGGAGGAGGCCGTCGACGCACGTCTGTCCGGCCGTCGTCTCGAACACGTACACTCGGTCGCCGAGACCGCTCCCGAACTGGCCCGCATCTACGGCGCCGACGAGGTGGAGGCTCGCTTCGCCGGCCTTTTGCACGACTGGGACAAGCTTTTGACCGACGAGGAACTGCCGGCGCGCATGGACGAGCTCGGCATCGAGCGGCCGCCGCAGATGGAGCTGCTGCTGCCCGTGTTGCACTCGTTCACCGGGGCCAAGGCGGTCGAGCGGGAATTCCCCGAACTGCCTCCCTCGGTCATCAGCGCCATCTGGCATCACACGCTCGGCGGAACCGAGATGAGCGATCTGGACATGGTCCTTTTCATCGCCGACATCATCGAACCCCGTCGCAAGGTAAAAAAACGTCCCGAGATCGAAGAGCTGCGCGAGGAGGTCGGCAAGGTCGACTTGGGGCAGCTCTACTTCGACACCTATGCCGCGACGATGCATTCGCTCATCGCACGCCGCCGCTTCATCCACCCCGAGGCCTTCGAGATCTGGAACACCCTGGTGGAGCGCTACCACCCGCTCAGCGATGCCGACCGGGCGCGTCAGGGCGATGCGAACAACGTGCTGTAGAGGCCGGCAGATAAGGAGCATTTGATTTGAAGCAGGAGATGACCCCGAAGGACGCGGCCCTCATCGCCGCCAAGGCCGCCGATGAGAAGCAGGCGACCGACATCGTCATCCAAGAGGTCTCCGACCTGTTGAAGGTCACCGACTACTTCGTCATCTGCACGGCCGCCAACGCACGCCGTGCCGAGGCCATCGTCGACGAGGTCGAAGAGCAGCTGCGCACACAGGCCGACCTCAAGCCCATCAGCCGCGAGGGCCTCGAGGACTACGAGTGGGCCCTCCTCGACTTCGGCAACCTCGTCGTACACGTCTTCTTGCCGGAACCCCGCGACTACTACCGCCTCGAGCAGCTCTGGGAGGAGGCCCCCACCGTCGATCTGGCCCTGGCCGGCATCAAGGACCCGGTCTTCAGCGAGCGCATCGCCTCCCTGCTCGACCGCGACGTCGACGGGGACTGAGGCAGGGGACGCCATGAGCCACTTCCGCACCATATGCGCCGCCGTGGTCTGCAAGGCGACCTACGCCGTGCTGCGTGCGCTCGGGCGCGGGGCGACCTCGCTTCCGGGCAAGCTGGCCTTGAGGATCTACCCCGACTACCTCTCCGTCTTGGCACAAGGCGTCCATACGCTTGTGCTGACCGGCACCAACGGCAAGACGACCTCGACCCACATGGTCGCCCAGGCCCTGGAAAACGCCGGCGTCGAGGCCTTCTACAACCGCAGCGGCGCCAACCTCATCCAGGGCATCACGACGGAGTTCTCCATCCACTCGACGATCGGCGGCAAGCCCCGCTGCGCCTACGCCGTCATCGAATGCGACGAAGGAGCGCTCCGGCGCGTCTGTGCCTCACTGGACCCGCAGATCGTGCTCGTCACCAACATCTTCCGCGACCAGCTCGACCGCTACGGCGAGGTCATGCACACGCGTGAGAACATCCTCAACGGCCTCAAGAACGCACCGCATGCCGTCGTCTGCCTGAACGCCGACTGTTCCATCACCGCCTCGCTCGCCCGCGACATCGACAACGAGATCGTCTTCTTCGGCGTCGACTGCGAGATCTACCCCGAGCGCGTCGAGGACCTCTCCGACGCGACGCACTGCCTGTGGTGCAACCATCCCTACACCTACGACTACGTCACCTACGCGCACCTCGGCGGCTTCGTCTGCGAGGGCTGCGGATACCGCCGCAGCGAGCCGCAGATCGCCGTCACCGAGATCTTAGAGCGGGGGAGCAACACCTGCACGCTGGAGATGAGGGTCGACGGCGAGGTCACCGAGGTGGTCGCCGACGTGCCGGCGGGATATGACATCTACAACGTCGCCGCCGCGGTGACGGCGCTCATCGTCTTCGGCTTTTCCAAGGAGGAGGCATTCGCCGCCGTCGGGCAGTTCAAGCACGGCTTCGGACGCGCCGAGGTCTTCGATCTGGACGGCGTCCCGGTGCGGCTCATGCTCATGAAGAACCCGGCGGGCTGCAACCAGATCATCAACCTGCTGCTCAACGAGCCCGACGAGGACATGGGCATCGTCTGTCTGCTCAACGACAACGACTGCGACGGCACCGACGTGTCCTGGATCTACGATGCGGCCTGGGAGTCGCTGTGCACGCACAAGCACACGGCCATCTGCGGCGGCATACGCGCGGAGGACATGGCGCTGCGCCTGAAGTACGCGGGCATGCCCGACGGCGGCCTGCACATCGTCAAAAGCTACGACGATCTGATCGAGCTGCTCGCCAAGCAGGGACATGCGGTCACGGTCGTCGCCAACTACTCGGCCATGATGGATTTCCGCGCCCGGCTCGCACACAAGCTCGGGCGTGCCGGATTCTGGGAGGGCTAGGCGATGGCGAAGGACACGTCCACACAGACGCTGCGCATCTGCCATCTGTACCCCGACATCCTCAACCTTTACGGCGACCGGGGCAACACCATCACGCTCGTCCAACGCTGCCTCTGGCGCGGCATCGACGCCGAGCTCACCACGCTGGGGCTGGGCGAGGACGCCGACTTCTCCGACTTCGACCTCTTCTTCCTGGGAGGGGGTCAGGATTTCGACCAGTTCACGCTCCTCGACGATCTGGGGATCGGCAAGCCGAACTCGAAGGCGAGCCGCCTGGTCGAGGCCGTCGCCGACGATGCGGTCATACTCGCCATCTGCGGCGGCTATCAGCTGCTCGGCGACTACTACATCGGCCGCGACGGGGTGCGCTCGGACTTCATCGGCGCCGTGCCGTTTTACACCGACAGCGCACCGGAGCGCATGATCGGCAACATGGTCTTTACCTGCGACGACTTCGACACCACCGTCGTCGGCTTCGAAAACCATTCCGGCAAGACGCACCTGCCGCCCGACAATCCCGAGGTGAGCCCCCTCGGCAAGGTGGAGGTGGGGTTCGGCAACAACGGCGAGGACGGCTACGAGGGCCTGCGCTACCACAACACCTTCTGCACCTACAGCCACGGGCCGATCCTGCCGAAGAACCCGGCGTTCGCCGACGGTCTGCTCCAGCTCGCGCTCTCCCGCCGCTACCCGGGGGCCACGCTCGCCCCGCTCGACGACCGCCTCGAAGACCTCGCCCACGACAGCGTCCTCAAACGCCTCCGCGGCTGAAGCCCCCACCATCGCAAAATCTGAGGGCGCGCCGCGCCTGTGCGTGGTATCCTGTTCGTTCGTGCGTGAACGCCGCACATGCTCTGCAGATACGAGGATGAAGGATACGGCCCATGCGGCAGGAGTCCATACGTAACATCGCCATCATCGCCCACGTCGACCACGGCAAGACGACGCTCGTGGACCGTCTGCTGCAGACGGCGGGCGTCTTCCGCGAAAACCAGCAGGTCGCCGATCGTGTCCTCGATTCCAACGACCAGGAGCGCGAACGCGGCATCACCATCCTGTCCAAGAACATCTCCATCCGCTACAAGGGTGTGAAGATCAACATCATCGACACGCCGGGACATGCGGACTTCGGCGGCGAGGTCGAACGGGTCCTCAAGATGGCCGACGGCGCACTGCTGCTCGTCGACGCCTTCGAAGGCCCGATGCCGCAGACGCGCTTCGTCCTCACCCATGCGCTCGCCTTAGACCTCGTGCCGATGGTCGTCATCAACAAGATCGACCGTCCCGGCGCCCGTCCCGAACAGGCGCTCGACGACGTCTTCGAGCTGATGATGGAACTCGGCGCCACCGACGAGCAGCTCGACTTCCCCATCATCTACACCTCGGCCGTCGAAGGCTATGCACGCCTCGACCCCGACGACGGCAACATGGACATGCTGCCGCTCCTCGATGCGATCATCGAGCACATCCCGGCCCCCGACGTCGACATCGACGGTCCGCTCGCCATGCAGATCTGCACGGTCGACCACTCCGACTACCTCGGCCGCATCGGCACGGGTCGCATCTTCTCCGGCTCCATCCACCAGGGCGACAACGTCCTCGTCATCAAAAACGACGGCTCGCAGCGCTACGAGACGACCATCAAGCAGCTCTTCACCTTCGAGGCGCTCGGACGCGAGGAGGCCGACAGCGCCCCTGCAGGCGACATCGTCGCGATCGTCGGGGTGGAGGACGCTGACATCGGCGATACGGTCACCGACTGCGAACATCCGGTGGAACTCGAGCCCATCGAGGTCGAGGAGCCGACGCTTTCGGTCGTCTTCGAGGCGTCGACGAGCCCGCTCGTCGGCCAGGAAGGTGAGATCGTCGGCGCACGCCAGCTCAAGGAACGCCTCCTGAAGGAGGGCGAGGCCAACATCTCCATGCGCATCCACGAGCTCGAGGACAAAAGCGGCGTCGAGGTGGCCGGACGCGGGGTCCTGCACCTGTCGGTGCTGATGGAGACCATGCGCCGCGAAGGCTACGAATTCCAGGTGGGACGCCCGCGCGTCCTCTTCAAGACGGAGAACGGCCAAAAACTCGAACCGATCGAGATCGCCTCGGTCGAGACGCCCTCGGACGCCGCCGGCAAGATCATCGAGCTGTTCGGCAACCGTGGCGGCAACATGGTCGACATGAGCACGTACGAGGACCACACCACCCTCGTCTTCAAGATCCCGACACGGGGCATCATGGGGCTGCGCACCAGGGTCTTAAACGCGAGCCATGGCGAGGCCATCTTCACCCACCGCTTCAGCGAGTACGGCCCGTACTGCGGCGACATCGGCGAACGCAAGAACGGCGCCATGGTCGCCATGAGCGACGACAAGGCGGTCGCCTACGCGCTCGACACGCTCCAGGAGCGCGGCTCGATGTTCGTCTCCCCGGGGGACCAGTGCTACGAGGGCATGATCGTGGGCGAGCACGCCAAGGACGACGACATGGACGTCAACGTCGGCCGTACCAAGCAGCTCGGCAACCAGCGCGCCGCGGCGGCCGACAAGGCCATCATGCTCACGCCGCCCATCACCTTCACCCTCGAAGAGGCGCTCGAATACATCGATGAAGACGAGCTCGTCGAGGTTACGCCGAAGTCGATCCGCCTGCGCAAGCGCACGCTCGACAAGGTCGCACGCAGGAAAGAACGCGCCCGCAAACTGGGGAAGTAGCCGATGGCAGACTCTCCACAGGAGTTGTTGCGCCTGCATGACGCGACGGTGCGCCGTGACGGCCGGGTGATCCTGCAGGTCGACGATTTCGTCGTGTGCGAAGGCGAACACATCGCCGTCCTCGGCCCCAACGGCGCCGGCAAGTCCACCCTCATCAAGCTGCTCACCCGCGAGGTGAGGCCCCTGTGGCGCGAGGAACCGCCCGTCCGCTTCAAGGGCGATCCCCGCCCTCCCATCCAGACCATCAACGAGACGATCGGCATCGTCTCCTCCAGCATGGAACAGCGCATGATGATCGACCGCAAGGCGATCGATCTCGTGCTCGGCGGTTTCTTCGGCGCGATCGGCATGCCGCGCAACCTCAAGGCGGACGCCGAGCAGGTACAGCAGGCACATGCCGCCCTGGCCGACCTCGGCATCGCCGATCTGGCAGAGCGCAGCATGCTGACGCTTTCGACCGGACAGGCGCGCCGTGTCATGGTCGCCCGCTCGCTCATCCACGCCCCGCAGGTCCTGGTCTTCGACGAGCCCTGCAACGGGCTCGACCCCGAGGCCATGTGGCATTTGCGCCAGACGCTCAGCCTGCTCGCACAGGCCGGCCGCACCCTCATCCTCGTCACACACGACGTCGCCGACATCGTCACCGAGTTCGACCGTGTCGTCCTGCTGCGGGACGCCCACATCATCGCCGACGGTCCCAAGGCAGAACTTCTGAAGACGGAGCGCATGCGGGACCTCTTCGGCGTCCCGGTCACCCTGACGCAGACCGAAGGGCATTACCACCTGTACTGATGCAGGGCGGCGACGCCCCCGGGATATCTGCGCGTCAAGCGGGCATTATTCGACACATTACGCTAGAATATGGAACGATACTGTTCAGCTTTACGGAGGGATTGCCGCATGGCCGATCTCATCGATCATATCGAGGCGCTGTCCGCCAATATCGGACCGCGCCCCGTCAGCACGGAAGAAGAACACCAAGCCTCCTGTTACGTCGCCCAAGAACTGACCGACGCCGGCCTCGAAGTCGATATGGATGAGTTCGCGACGCCCTCCGGGGTCAACTGGCCGTTCGGCATCGCCTTCGTTTTGATGATCGTCGGAACCGTCCTTTCCGGTTTCGGCCTCTTCTTCGACGGCGTGAGCACGGCGTTTCTGGCCGTCGGCCTGGTCCTGCTGGTCGTCGGTGCCATCATCTACTTCGCCGAACATTCCGACCATCCCCTGCTTTCCAATGCCTTCAACCGGGGCGTTTCGCAAAACGTCGTCGCCAA
>JAJQAN010000053.1 GCA_021203765.1 Coriobacteriaceae bacterium
AACGCCTGCGTCGGGCTGACCGAGCACAGTGCGCCGAACGTAAGGGCGGTGCCGATGAAAGCTCTGCGGTCAAGTTTTACAGACATACGTCAAAGACCTCCGTGTGTCTAGTTCTCTACATAATCCCAGACATCTTAGCATCTGAAACGGCATTGGTTTAAGTGGTCTTCATATCTTCAACGTAAAGCCATATTCTCAACTATGGCCTTCGACCTCGTACGATACTCTCTCACAGGAGCCCCGGGCTTGTCAAAAAAGCCCGAAAACTCGTGGAATTGTGGATAGATCGCGTCCGTGCAGGTCAGTTAAATCGGGCAAATCCACAGGGGCTGTTAACTTCACAATCCGTGCAATTTTACGTGTTCGATTTGCTTTAAAGTGCGGGACGCAGATTCGAGAAAGGAGTTATTGCGTCATGCCCAACGTCGTCGCCTATTCGCAGCCCGATTCGCAGTCCAATCAGAACAACGGCCGGGTCGAACGCATCATGCCGCAGAACATCGACGCGGAACGCGCGGTGCTCGGCGCCATGCTCCTCTCCCCCGACATCGTCGAAGAAGCGCTCATGCGCCTGAACGTGCAGGATTTCTACCGTCCGGCACACAGGAAGATCTTCGAGGCCATGGAGGAGCTCTTCAACAAGTCCGTCCCCATCGACCAGCTTTCCCTGGCCGACCGTCTCCAGGCCCGGGGCGACCTCGACGCCATCGGCGGCAAGCCCTACATCGTCGAGTTGGGCAACAACTCCTACGCCCTGGCAAACTGGACGAGCCACGCCGACATCATCCACCGCGAGGCCATGCTGCGCGAGCTCATCGGCGCCTCCACGCGCATCACTGCGCTCGGCTACGATGCCCCCGACGATCTCGACGAGGTCGTCGAACAGTCCGAAAAGCTCCTGCTCGAGGTCACCAACAAGCAGGTCGAAACAAACTTCCAGCAGATCGGCCCGCTCGTCAGCGAATCCTTCCAGGAGATGCAGGAAATCTCCAAGAGCAACAACCGCTACACCGGCGTGCGCACCGGCTTCCTCGACCTCGACGAACTCTTCGGCGGCCTGCGCGGCGGCGACCTCATCATCTTGGCCGCCCGCCCCTCCATCGGCAAGACGGCCTTGGCGCTCAACATCGCCACACGGGCCGCCTACCTCGGCTCGACGGTCGCCTACTTCTCGCTCGAAATGCCGTCCTCCCAGCTCGCACAGCGCATCATGTGCACCGAGGCGCACATCAACCTCCAAACCATGCGAACCGGCGGCCTGAAGGAAAAGGACTGGATGGACCTCATCAAGATCTCCAACCAGCTCTCCAAGCTCAACCTCTACATCGACGACACGCCCAGCACGTCCATTCTCGAGGTCCGGGCAAAGTCGCGGCGCCAGCTCCGCGGCGTCGAGCCGGGCAAGGGCCTCATCATCGTCGACTATCTCCAGCTCATGCAGCCGCAAAACCAACGCACGGAATCCCGCCAGGTCGAAATCGCCGAAATCTCCCGCGGCCTCAAGATACTGGCCAAGGAACTCGACATGCCCGTGCTGGCGCTCTCACAGCTCTCCCGTGGCGTCGAAGCACGCAAGGGCAAGCGCCCCATGCTCTCCGATCTGCGTGAATCAGGCGCCATCGAGCAGGACTCCGACATCGTCATGTTCCTCGACCGCTCCGTCAACGAGCGCGAGGCCGAAGAAGAGGACCGCCCGCCCGTGGGCACGGCGGACATCATCGTCGCCAAGCATCGCAACGGCCCGACCGCCACGATCCGTCTTTCGTTTGATGGGTCTTGCACGCGCTTCGACGACTACTCCCCGAAGCAGGACTACTAGGCGCGTCGCGGCAGATCGCCGGCACGCGGCTCAGATACGCCCTACTCCTCTTTCAAGCACGCACTCAGGATCAGCAGCGCCGACTCCTCGCTGGTGCAGTGGATGTCACGCGCCGTGTTGCTGATGACAAAGCTGTTGCCTATCTCGTAGGTCTTGTCCGCGGCCTCGACGCTTCCCTGCACCACGGTGTAGGTCTCGCTGAAGGTGTCCGGCTGGAAGCTTCCGATCTCGGTCGGGATGCTCAAAGCCGCCAGGCTCGCACCCGGGCGCAGTTCGATACGCCACGTCGCATAGCTGTCCTGCGCGTCCACCAAAAGAGCCGTCCCCCAGGCAAACGAACGACTCAACGACGAGGTCAGCTGCGGGACCTTGGCCTCGCGTAGGGCGGCGAGTACGTCGTCGAGGGAACGGAGGCGTTCCTTTTGAGCGACGAGCAGGGCGTCGGGGGTGTCGACGACCGTCACGTCGCGCAGGCCGAAGGTGACGATCTCGCGCTGGGGCACCTCGGAATACAGCGTCACGCTGTGCGAGTCCACCGCCAGGCCGCACTCGTCCACCACGCGGTTGGCGGCCTTGTCCGATTCGGCAAGGTTGTCCAGGTCGCGTAAGGTCGTCAGCGCGGAGATGGGGACGGTGATGGGCACGACCGCGAGCTTTTCGCTCACCTCGAGCGCCGCCTTCTCGAAGCTGATCACCGGCAGGGCTCCGGCGACCCGACGCGCATCGTCGGAAAGCCACAGCCGCGAATCGAGCTGTGCGAAGAAGTTGGCGGTTTCGGTGATGCGATGCGAGCTGCTCGTCTCGGTCGTCTGACTCGACTCGCCTGCCCGGGTCAGCTCGCCGAGCACGACGGCGGCACGGGCGATGATGATGCCGGTGTGCCAGAGCGCCCCTTCGTCGCAGGCGCGTTTGGCGGCCGCCGGGGTCACGTCGGCCGCGAAGTGCCGGACGTCGAAGACGCCCTCGATGCCTTCCAGCGGACGACCCTTGCGGATAAAGGAATCGGCGGCGCAGCGTTCCTCCTGCTGGGCTCCCAGCAGGACGAGCCGGTCGCGCAGGGCCGTCTGGTAGGCACGGTAGATGATGTTCTCCCAGCGCTCGTCGTCGACAGTGCGCTGGTCGGACGGAAAGACCGCGACCACCGCATTGGGGTTCTGCAGGCGGATGCGGGCACAGGCGAGTGCGATGGCGAAGGCGCTCGAACGGGCGGCCGGCTCCTTCAGGATCTCGAACTCGCTCGGCTTCAGTCCCGCCCGGGTACGCAGCTCGGCCGCCACCGATTCGGCCATCTGCTCCGTCGTCACCACGTGGATCGGCGCGCCCGAATAGGGCTTGAAACGCTTGACCGTCGCCGTGAACAGCGTATCGGTGCTGTGCGGGGATAGCGGCATGAAACAGGACGGGGATTGTTCGCGGGCGATGGGCCACAGGCGCGAACCGTAGTCCTCACACAACAAGACGATATGCAGGTTTGGCAGCGGTTGGGGCACGCTTGGTTCCTTTCGCTTGCGAGCGTTCCTGACGGGCTACTTGTCGCCTTGTGCCCTGAGCATGCGATTGAGGGCGTTCAGGTAGGCCTTCGCCGAGGAGACGGTGATGTCGCACTCCGAACCGCGGCCGGTGTAGACCTGTCCGTCGGGCGCGGTGATGCGTATGGTGACCTCGCCGAGCGCGTCGATGCCGCGGGTAACCGACAGGACGCTGAACTCCGTCAGGTCGTTTTCGGCCTGGACGATCTTGTTGATGGCCTTGTAGAGCGCATCGACCGGACCGGTGCCGAAGTCGCTCGCGGTCTGCTCGTTTCCGTCGGCGTCGACAAGGGTGACCGTCGCCGTCGGCGTGAGCGGCTGCCCGCAGCTGATCTGCACGCTCTTGAGCGTGTAGAGCGCATCGAGGCCGCGGTCGTGCTCGCCCATGAGGGAATGCAGATCCTCGTCGAAGACCTCCTTCTTACGGTCGGCCAGCTCCAGGAACTCCTCGTGGATCTTCTCGAACTGTTCCTCGTCGTCGATCTGGTAGCCGAGCTCCTCCAGACGCGCACGCAGGGCGGCACGTCCGCTGCGGGCGGAGAGCACGATGTTGGAGCCGGATGCACCGACATCCTCCGGGTCGATGATCTCGTAGGTCTCGCGCTTTTTGATGACGCCGTCCTGATGGATGCCGGAGGAATGCGAAAACGCGTTGGCACCGACGATCGCCTTGTTCGGCTGGACCATGATGCCGGTGATGGAGGAGACCATCCGGCTGGCCTGCACGAACTCCTTGGGGTTGATGTCGGTGTGGGCGTCGAGTTCGTCCTCGTGCATGGAGATGGCCATGACGACCTCCTCCATGGCGGTGTTGCCGGCGCGCTCGCCCAGGCCGTTGATGGTGCATTCGACCTGCGTGGCGCCGTTCATGACGCCGGCCAGTGTCAGCGCCGTGGCCATGCCGAGGTCGTTGTGGCAGTGGACGGCCACGGTGACGTCCTCGATGCCGTCGACGTGCTCCATGAGGTATTTGATGCGCTCGCCGAACTCCCACGGCACGGAAAAGCCGGTCGTGTCGGGGATGTTGACGACCGTCGCGCCGGCCTTGACGACGGCCTGGATCATCTTGGCCAAATCCTCGTAGGAGGAGCGGCCGGCGTCCTCGGCGTAGAACTGGACGTCCTCGACGTAGGTGCGGGCATGCTTGACCGCCTTGACGCCGGTATCGATCGCCTCGTCGAGCGTCATGCCCTTGAACTTGTACTGCAGATGCTGGGGACTCACGCCGATGCCGGTGTGGATACGCGGACGGGCGCAGTCCTTTAAGGCGTCGGCGCACACGTCGATGTCCTTTTCGACGGCACGGGTCAGGCCGCAGACGACGGCCTTGTCGCCACATTCGGCGGCGATGGCGCGCACCGCCTCGAAATCGCCGGGGGACGAGACGGGAAAGCCCGCCTCGATGACGTCGACGTTCAGACGGAGCAACTCCCGCGTGATGACGAGCTTTTCCTGCGCGTTCATGCTGGCACCCGGGGACTGTTCGCCGTCCCTGAGCGTCGTGTCGAAGATGTCGATCTTGCGGCTCATGGCTTCCGTCCTTTTCTCCGTCCGCATGCGCCGTCCCGAGACGGCCTATCGGAAAATCTTCCGTATAACAAGAAAGGTGACCTACGCGGCCACCTTTCTTACTGTAACACGCCTCACCGTCTGATGGACGTGCGTACCTACAGTTCGATGAACCAAGACGAATCCGCGCCGGCCGCTTCGACGAGCTTGTGCTGCAAATCCGACGAAAGCGGCTGGTCGACGTTCATCAGGATCTCGGCGACATCGGTGTCGTTCTTGGCGATCTGCATGGTCGTGACGTCGATGCCGGCATCGCCGAGTACCGTGCCGATACGTCCCATGTGACCGGGCCCATCCACGTAGCGCAGGATGATGATGTTGTCGCTGGGGATGAAGTCGGTCCTGTAGCCGAGGATCTGGACCACCCGGCCGACCTCCTCGCCCGGTGCCAGGGTGCATTCGACGTCGACGTCGCCTTCGGCGGTGCAGGCGGTGAAGCGTACCGAAGAGGCGTAGCTCTCACACATCGGATCGCTGCCGGTTTCGACCGTGATGCCCCGCTGTTCGGCGATGTGACCGGCGTTGATGACGTTGACCTCGACATCGCTTCCGAGCGAGACGACTCCGGCGAGCAGCGAGGTGGCCAGGGTCGAGATGTCGGTGTCGGCGATGTTGCCGAAGGCCTCGACCTTGACCGACTCGATGGCCGCCGGTGCAAGCTGGGCCAGGATGACGCCGGTGCGCTGGGCGATCGGCATGTACGGCCCGACCTTGTTCAGGACGTCCTGGGAGACGGGCGCCGTGTTGAGCGCGGTCATGACCGTCTTGCCCTCCAGGCCGGCGATGACATACTCGGCGATCTGCGTGGCCGCACGGACCTGCGCCTCCTTGGTGGAGGCACCCAGATGCGGCGTCATGACGACGTTTTCGAACTTGTGGACCGGCGAATCGGTGACCGGTTCGTTCTCCCACACGTCGATGCCGGCGCCGCCGATCTTGCCGTTTTCGAGGTAGACGGCCATGGCATCCAGATCGTAGATGCCGCCACGCGCGACGTTGATGAGATAGACACCGTCCTTCATGCACTCGTACTGCTCGGTGCTGAACATCCCCGTCGTTTCCTTGGTCTTGGGGAGATGGACGGTGATGAAGTCGGCCTGGGCGCAGATCTCGTTGATGTCGGTCATGAGCGTGACACCCAGGTGGGCGGCGCGCTCCGGGGTGCAGTACGGATCGTAGCCGATGAGTTCCATGTCGAAGGCGGCGGCACGTTCTGCCACCAGGCCGCCGACCCGGCCGAGGCCGAAGATGGCAAGCGTCTTGTGCTGCAGTTCGTGGCCGCTGAACTTGGAGCGGTCCCACTTGCCGGCACGCATGGACGCATCGGCGCGGGCGGTGTTACGAGCAGCCGCAAGCATCAGGCACATGGTCTGCTCGGCTGCAGAGACGACGTTGGAGGTCGGCGCGTTGCAGACGATGATGCCGCGTTCGGTGGCCGCCTCGGAGTCGATGTTGTCGACGCCGACGCCGGCACGGCCTATGATCTTGAGCTTGCTGCCGCGCTCGATGACCTCGCGGGTGACCGTCGTGGCCGACCGCACGATGAGGCCTTCGTAGCCGTCTATGATGTCCAGCAGTTCTTCGGGAGTCGTGTCGGGAAGGTAGTCGGCTTGAACACCGGCATCCTCCAAGACCTCGATACCCTCAGTGCCGAACTTCTCGGGAATGAGTACTTTCACGGGAACTTCAACTTCTCTTCGGTTGGTGCAGCCTTAAACGGCCGCAGGCGTACAGACCTTAGTCCGCCCAGGTGAACATGGAGCGGATATCCCTGCCGACCCTCTCGAGCTCGCAGTCGTTTTCCTTCGCGCGCTGTTCGAGCAGCCACTTGTGGCCGTTCTCGCAGTCCTCGATGAACTTCTTGGCGAAGGTGCCGTCCTGGATGTCGTCGAGGATCTTGCGCATGCCGGCCTTGGACTCCTCGGTGATGACCAGGTCGCCTGCGTAGTAGTCGCCGAACTCGGCGGTGTTGGAGATGGACTTGCGCATGTTCTCCATGCCGCCCTCGTACATGAGGTCGACGATGAGCTTCATCTCGTTGTAGCACTCGAAGTAGGCCATCTCGGGCGGATAGCCGGCGTCGACGAGCGTCTGGAATCCGGCCTCGATGAGGCTGGTGACGCCGCCGCAGAGGACCGCCTGTTCGCCGAAGATATCGGTTTCGGTCTCGTACTGGAACGTGGTCTCGATGACGCCGGCGCGGGTGCCGCCGAGGCCCCAGGCATAGGAGAGGGCGACGTCTTTGGCCTGGCCGCTGACATCCTGATAGATGCAGATGAGGTCGGGCACACCGGAGCCTTCCACGTACGTACGACGGACCAGATGGCCTGGGCCTTTGGGGGCGACCATGATGACGTCGACATCGTCGGGCGGCGTGATGTAGCCGTAGTGGATGTTGAAGCCGTGGGCGCAGGCCAGCGTGTCACCCGGCTTGAGATGCGGGGCAATCTGGTTTTCGTAGACTTCCTTGTGGGTTTCGTCCGGGAGCAGGATCATGATGAGGTCCGCTTCCTCGGCGGCCTCGTCGACCGTCATGACCTTAAGGCCGGCCTCTTCGGCGACAGCCCAGGACTTGGACTCCTTGCGCAGGCCGACGCGGACGTCCACACCGGAGTCGGTGAGGTTGAGCGCATGGGCATGGCCTTGGGAGCCGTAGCCGATGATAGCGACCTTCTTCGAACGGATGAGTTCGGGGTTCGCATCCTCGTCGTGGTAAATCGTAACTGCCATGGTTCCTATCCTTTCGCTAGACAAAAAAACAACGCACCCTCAAATGGTTCAGCTGGCCGAACCACGTGAGAGTGCGATTTTACCAGTTCTTGCTATCTCTTTGATACCGTAGGCGCGGAACAGGTCTTCCATAGCGTTGATCTTGTCGCCCGAGCCGGTGGCCTCTATCGTAAGACTTGCATGTCCAACGTCAACAACGTTCGCACGAAAAACACTGGCTATCTCGATGATCTCGTGCCGCCGCGTCGGGTCGGCGTTGATCTTGAAAAGCACCAGTTCGCGGTCGATGGAAGGCTCCTCGGTCAGATCGGTGATCTTGTAGACGTTGATGAGCTTGTGGAGCTGCTTGGTGACCTGCTCGATGGAGGCCTCGTCGGCCTCGACCACCAACGTGATGCGCGACATCGTCGGATCCTCGGTGGGACCGACGGCGAGCGACTCGATGTTGAAACCGCGGCGGGCGACCAGGCTGCTGACGCGTGTCAGGACGCCCGGCGAGTTATCGACCAGAATGGAAAGCGTGTGCTGCATCTTACTCACCCTCCTTCATGTCGATGACGGCGTTGCCGTCCTTGTCGACCGTCGCCACCCCGAGCATGTCGATGAGGGCCGCACCTGGGGCGACCATCGGATAGACGTTTTCGCTCGCGGGGATCTTCACTTCCAGCAACGCCGGGCCGTCGAAGTCCAGCCAGCGCTTGATGGCCGCGTCGAGGTCCTCGGGCTTGGAGACGCGCTCGCCCTGCCAGCCGTAGGCGTCGGCCAGCTTGACGAAGTCGGGGTTGCTGGAAAAGATCGTGTTGCTGTAGCGCTTGTCGTAGAAGAGTTCCTGCCACTGATGGACCATGCCCAGGCAGCTGTTGTTCAAGATCATGAGCTTGATGGGCAGATCGTTTTCGCGGATGGTGGCCATCTCCTGGGCGTTCATCTGGATGGAACCGTCGCCGGCGACGCAGACGACCCGGCTGTCCGGCTTGCCGAGCTGCGCACCCATGGCCGCCGGCAGGCCGAAGCCCATCGTGCCGGCGCCACCGCTGGAGATGAAGGTGCGCGACCGCGTCGTCTTCAGGTACTGCGAGGCGAACATCTGGTGCTGGCCGACCTCGGTCGTGTAGATGGTGTCGACGTCCTTGGTGAGCGCGTTGAGCCGCTCGAGCGCATATTCCGGCAGGATCACGTCGTCACGCTGCTCGTAGTAAAGCGGGTTGGCCGCGCGCCAGGTGTCGATCTGCGCGATCCAGTCGGCGGTCTGCACCTGCGGCTCGCTTTTATGCAGCTCCTCGTTGAGAGCGGACACGACGGTCTTGGCATCGCCGACGATGGGGATGTCGGCGTTACGGTTCTTGCTGATCTCGGCCGGGTCGATGTCGATGTGGATGACCTTGGCCAGCGGCGCGAACTCGGAGATCTTGCCTGTCACCCGGTCGGCGAAACGCGTGCCGACGGCGATGATGAGGTCCGATCCGCTGAGCGCGTAGTTGGCCGCCTTGGTCCCATGCATGCCCGCCATGCCGAGGCATAAGGGGTTGTCCTCGGGAAAGACGCCCTTGCCGATAAGGCTCACGACCGTCGGTATCTGCATGGTCTCGGCCAACTCGAGCACGTCCTTGCAGGCGTGGCTCGCCAAAGCGCCGCCGCCGACGTAGAGCACCGGACGCTTGGCGTGTTTGATGGCGCTTGCCGCCTGCTTGATCTGCTTGGAATGCCCTTTGACCGTCGGCTTGTAGGACTTCAGGCGCACCTCATCGGGATAGTTGTACGGAACGTCCTGCTCCTTGACGAGGTTGCTCGGGATGTCGACGAGCACCGGGCCGGGACGGCCGGTGGAGGCGATGTGATAGGCCTCGGCGATGGTCGGGGCGATATCGCGCGCATCGTGGATGAGGTAGGAGTGCTTGACGATGGGCGTCGTGATGCCGGTGATGTCGGATTCCTGGAAGGCATCAGAGCCCAGGGCGTTCGTCGGCACCTGCCCGGTGATGACGACGATGGGGATGGAGTCCATGTAGGCGGTCGCAACGCCGGTGACGGTGTTGCAGGCACCCGGCCCGCTCGTGACGATGACCGTGCCGACCTTGCCCGTCGCACGCGCATAGCCGTCGGCGGCATGCGTGGCGCCCTGCTCATGCCGCACCAGGACATGGCGGAGTTTCTTGCTGTCGTATAAGGCGTTGTAGATGTCGATCGCCTGGCCGCCGGGATAGCCGAAGATGACTTCGACGCCGGTGTCTTCGAGCGCCGAGATCAGACACTGCCCGCCGCTCATTTTCTTGCCGCTGTTGCTGCTCATGAGAGGATCGCCCCCTTATCTGCCGAGCTGACCAGTTTTGCGTAGCGGCCCAAGACCCCGCCTTCATGTTTGGGCGCCGGCTTGGTCCAAGCCTGACGCCGGGCCTCGAGTTCCTCGTCCGAGACCTCGAGCTGCAGCAGCCCGGCCTCGATGTCGATGGTGATGGTGTCGCCTTCTTCGATCAGGGCGATGGGACCGCCGGCCGCCGCCTCAGGGCTGACATGCCCGATGGCCGCGCCCTTGGTGGCGCCGCTGAAGCGCCCGTCGGTGATCAGGGCGACCGAGGTGGCAAGCCCCATGCCGACGATGTTGGAGGTCGGCGAGAGCATCTCGCGCATGCCGGGACCGCCGGCCGGACCTTCGTAGCGGATGACGATGACGTCACCGGGCTTGATCTTGCCGCCGAGGATCGCCTCGCAGGCGTCCTCCTCACTGTCGAAGCAGCGCGCCGGGCCGGAGTTTTTATACATGGCCGGGTCGACCGCGCTCTTCTTGACGACGGCCCCGTCCGGGGCGAGGTTGCCGCGCATGACCTTGAGGCCGCCGTCGGGGCTGTAGGCCTTGTCCACCGTGCGGACGAGCTCGCCGTCCACCGGCGGGCAGGAATCGACCCAGTCCTTCATGGACCCATGGCAGGTCGTCGCGGTCAAGTCGAGGCAGCCGGCACGTCCGAGCTCGCCGATGATGGCGCTCACGCCGCCGACCGCGTCGAGGTCCTCGATGTGTTTGGGGCCTGCCGGGGCGACGCGGGCGATGTTGGGCGTGGCCGCGCAGACCTCGTCCCAGTCCTCGAGGGTGACCGGGCAGCCGGCGGCGGTGGCGATGGCCGTCAAATGTAGCATCGTATTGGTGCTGCCGCCGAACGCCATGTCGAGCGCCATGCCGTTGTGGACGGCCGCCGCGTTGATGATGTCGTTGATGGTGAGGTCCTGCTCGAAGAGCTCCATGACCTTCATGCCGGCGTGCTTGGCAAGCCGGTCGCGGGCGGAGTAGACCGCCGGGATCGTGCCGTTGCCGGGCAGGGCGATGCCGAGCGCCTCGGCAAGGCAGCAGATGGAATTGGCCGTGAACATGCCCGAGCAGGAACCGCAGGTGGGACAGGCGGTCCTCTCGTAGTACGTGCAGTCCTCCTCGCTCATGGTGCCGGCCGTGACCTGGCCGACCGCGTCGAAGAGCGTGTTGAGGTCGGTCTGCTCCGATCCGTCCTTGGTGTGACCTGCAAGCATGGGGCCGCCCGAGACGAGCACCGTCGGCAGATTAAGACGCAGGGCGCCCAGGATCATGCCGGGCACGATCTTGTCGCAGGACGGAATCAGGACGACGGCGTCGAAGGCATGCCCCTGCACCGCGCACTCGACCGAGTCGGCGATGACCTCGCGGCTGGTGAGCGAGTAGTGCATGCCGTCGTGGTTCATGGCGATGCCGTCGCAGATGCCGATGGTCGTCAGCTCCAGCGGGGTGCCGCCGGCCATGCGGACGCCGGCCTTGACGTCGTCGGCGATGCGCTGCAGATGCAGGTGCCCGGGGATGATGTCGTTGCCCGACGAGATGACGGCGACGAGCGGGCGCTCGAGCTCCTCGTCGGTCAGGCCGTCGGCCTTGAGCAGGCTGCGATGGGGCGCACGCTGCAGGCCCTTTTTGATCTGATCGCTTCTCATGGGGTGGTTGCTCACCGTTCCCTTCCTGTCCGAGGTCGCGAGCCGGAAAGAAACGTGCGGGCCAAGGGAGGATTGCTCCTCACAGACAAGTACGCGGCACATGACGGTTGCCTACCGGTTCGACCTACTGACCGCCGACGGCCCCGAAGATCGATTCGTGACCGCCGTACGGCGTTGCGTCGAACTGCTCGGGGGAGAGTTCGAAACGTCCGCTGCCGGGCTCTCACGTCGACGCCCCGGCTCTCTG
>JAJQAN010000058.1 GCA_021203765.1 Coriobacteriaceae bacterium
ATCCGCTCACATCCTCGGTGGATTCGTCCACGCCATTGATATAGCCCTGCATGGTGTTGGCGCCGAAATCCCGGAATACCGTAGAAGGAGAATTGATCCCCAGTTCCTCGGCAAAATAGTCGATGAGTTCCTGCGCCACCTGCCTGGCTTCCTCATCCACCTCACCGGTCTCTTCGTCCAGACCGTTCACGTAGCCCTGCAGCGTGTTCAGGGCATCCTGCTTGGCCTCATCTCCAAGGTCGAGCTCCTCGATGTCGGCGATACAATCCGCCACCGCTGAGGATACTTTCCCCTCGATGTCCGTGACGCCTTTCGCCGTGGCCTCGGCGGCGGATTCGTAGATGTTCGGCATCGTGGATGTTGCTTCGGTCACGTAGGCTTGCAGGTCATCGGCGTTTTCTTCCAGCCCCTGCGCCAGCGAAGCCACCATGATAACGCCATCGGTGGAAGTCGTGTCGAACGACGCCAGCAGCTCATCCATTCCTTCAATACCGGAATTGGTGAGCAATTCCATGTTGGCCTCGTACTCTTCCCAGTACTTTTCCTGGGATTCCAGAGCGTCCCACAAGTCCGACATGGATATCGTCGCTACTTCGTCCACCTTGTCCCACAGGTCAAATTGCCCGGACAGTGAGTCGTAGGCTGATGTGTAGACTTCGTCGTACTCATCTTCCAGTGCGATCATCCGCTCCGCCATGTTGTTTACGGTGTCGGTCACGCGGATGTCTACCTGGTCGGATTCCTCCTCGATGGTGTTGAACTGCTCCAATGCCTCCGTGGCTTCGGCGCAGGCTTCGGCAGCGGCATCAAAATCGGCCTGGGCTTGTTCCAGTTGTTCGTTGGCCTCTTCCTGGGCTTCTGTCAGCTGTTTGACTTCCCGGTTGGTGAGGTCTTCTGAGTCGGCGAGTTTTTCGTTGATATCCGCTACGTTCTGTTCCGCCTGCCACAGGTTCTGTGCCGCTTCTTCCTGGTATTGCTGGGCGGCTGTGAGCTCGTTGGTCGCTTCCTGGGCTCCGACCATCTCCCCCAGGGCCTCCGTGGTCATGTTCACGGCGCCGGTCTCTTCGTCATAGGCGAGACTCAGGCCATCCACGGAATTGTTGAGCTCCTTCATGATCTCATCCAGTTCCGCCTGTTCGGATGTGGTCAATGACGTCTTCTCGGACAGCTCAGTGTAGCGGGACATCAGACTGTCCAGGCTGGCGTTGCTCGTTGCCGCCGCTTCCGCTGCCTCTTCGTAGGACGTCTCGGTCTCATCCAGCGAGTCCGCCAGATCCTCGTTGGCCTGCCGTGCCTCTTTGACCGTGTCGGATGCCTGCGCCATGAGCGCAATGAACGTTCCCAGCGCGGCGGCCGCTCCGACGATGGCGGTCACCAACAGCCCCACGCCGGAAACGCTGTTCATCACAAGGTCGAACGCCTTCTTGGCCACTGTTGCCACTGTGAGTGCCGCGGTCATGGAGCCGAGTCCGACGGTGAGAGCGGCAAACGCGTCGATGATGGCGGGGTTGTTTTCCAGCGTGTCGTTCAGTTTGTTTATGATGTCGGTGAGTTTCTCCACCATGCCACCAAGCGCCGGTGTCAGCTCCTCACCGACCGTGACCTTCAGGGCATCCCAAGCGGATTCCAGTAGCGTGACCTGTCCGGCGTAATTGTCCAGTTTGGTCTGCGCCATATCTTCAGCGGCGCCGGAGCAGTACTCGATGGATTCGCTCAGGGAATCGATGTCCTCATCCGTGGAATTGACGATGGCGAGGAGACCTTTCATGCCCTTCTGCCCCGCCAGGTTGTAGGCAGCCACGGTCATCTCGTCCTCGCCGTCGCAGTTCTCGTAGAACGCGTCCCGCAATTCCATCAGGAACTCATTTAGGTCTTTCGCGTTGCCTTCGGCGTCGAACATGGAGATGTTCCACTCTTCCAACTGTGTCGTGGCGCTGGAATTGGAGCCGGCCATCCGGGTCAAGGCGGTCGCCAGCGCTGTGCCGGCTGATTCACCCTTAAGACCGTTGTTGGCCATAAGTCCTAAGGCATCTGCCACATCCTCGATGGAGTAGTTCAGCGTTCCGGCCGTGGTGCCCATCTGTTTGAACGCCTCGCCCAGCTCGGAGACTGTGGTGTTCGAATTGGCGGAAGCCGCGGCCAGGACGTCGGCAAACTCAGCCGTGTCGCTGGCGGAATAGCCAAATGCCGTGATGGCATCCGTGACGATGTCGGATGTGGTCGCCAGGTCTTCTCCGGCAGCGGCGGCCAGATTCATTACCGGGGCCAGCGCGTCCAGCATCTCGTCTGTATCCCATCCGGCGAGAGCCATGTATTCCAGCGCTTCACCGGCCTCCGTGGCAGTGAAGGACGTGGTGGCGCCCATCTCCTTAGCAGCTGCCGTTAGCTCGTCCATCTCCGAAGACGTCGCTCCGGAAAGGGCTTGCACCGTGGACATCTGCTCTTCAAAATCAGCGGCAGCATCCACACAGTCCATGATGGCGCTCGCGAGTTTGTCGAACGCCTTCTTCAGCTGACCGGCCACCATCATGGCGGTCATGGTGTCCATGGTCTTGTTGAATTTGCCTGTGTTGGTGTCCGCCGTGGAGACCTTTTTGCCGTATTGGTCTATGGACGTAGCGCATCCGTCGGATGATTTGGAGGCCTCATCCAGGTATTTCTCGTTGTCCTCGATCTCGGCATCCAGTTTGTTCAGTTGGATCTGTGCCTTGTCGCACTGGGTCTCCCAGCTGTCCACGCCTTTCTGGGCGGCCTTCGTGTACGCCTCGTTGTCACTAAGCTGCTTGTTCAGGTCTTTCTCTTCCAGCTGCAGTTCCCCGGCTGTCTTGGCGGCGCCGTCTGTGGAATCCTCCAAGTTGGCCATCTGTTCCTTGCACTCTTTGATGGTCTTATTGAGTTTTTCCTCTTCGTCGCTCGTGTCTCCCGACGTGTTCTGCAACTCGGCCAGTTTAGACTCGGCATCCTCTAGCTTGGTCTTGTATTCAGCCCACTGTGTCCCGGCCTCTTTGGTCTCGTCGGACAGGTTGGCCTGGGCGGCCTGGTTCTGCTCCAAGGACGTCTGCAGGGATTCCGTTTTCGCCTGGTAGTTTTCCAGCTGCGTCTTGGCGTTGGCGTACGCCTCCTTGCAGGTCTCCACTTTCTGCGCCAGGGCGTCGTGTTTGTTTGCCAGCGCTTCTGCCTTGGCCTGCAGCGCTTCCATGGAGTTCTGGTTGTTGGTGTATTCCGATTCGACCAGTTTCAGTTTCGTGTCCAGCGTTGTCAGTTGGGACGCAACGCTGCTCAGCGCCTGTTTGTATTCACTTTCGCCCTCAATGGCCAGCTTGGTCGAAATTGTCCTGGTCGCCATCGGTAGTCACCTCTTATTTTTTGTATTCCGCCCGGATGATCTCCGTCTCTTGCTGCCACGCCTGGATCTCGTGGGTCATGTACGTCATCAGCCGTACCATGTTCGCGTCAGACGGCACCAGGCGTTTGAATATCTTGTCGAAGCTCCCGTCTCCCATGAGCGCGTCGACACCCTCCCGCAGGATCGGCCGCATTGCCTCGGCGTCCATCTTCTCTGCGAGTTTCTCCATGCTGTCCCGGAAAACGCGCCTCGCCTCGGCGTTTCCCAGGTCCATTTCGTATACCTTGCCGCCTATCTCCATGGCGGCGCCGATGTTGTACTTGTTCATTTTTTCTTCCCCTTTCTCGTCAGCGCCAAAACGTCTCTCAATTCTCCCGGGGTCATGTCCCTCATGACGGTCAGCGGATCCAGTCCCAGATTTTTAGCCACTATCATGTAATCCGCTTCGGTCACTTGGATCCCGTTTTTTTTTGGGCTTCCAGCAGGGTCAGGTCAACATCAGCGTCCTCGGGGATCTCCCGACCGCATCCGATCGTGATGGCGGCATATATCGCTGACTTCATCTCACTGATATCCCCGGCGCCGAAATCGTATTCGGCGTCTTCCCATTTTGGGAGAGTCCCGGCTTCGTAGCCATAATGTTTCCGGGCCGCCTCACCCTCTTCGCATAGCATCAAAAAAACGTCAAAGGCCAGCTTAAAGCTGGCCTCTGTGTTCTCGTTGATGGCGTTCAGAGTGTCCTCTGGCATCGCCTGCAGACGAAACATGGCCTTGTTGTTGTAGAGCGGGTAGTACTTGTTCCCGCCTATCTCAGTCGCCACGCATCGTACGCTCATTAAGTTGTCGGCACCTCCACCTGACCGGCGAACAGAGACTGCAGATATTCCTCAGCTTCTGCCTCCGTGTCAAAACGTTTCTCAATTTTATACTTGTCGCACAGCGGAGACATGATGTCCATCGTGATCGGCACGTATTCCATGTTTAAGTTGTCCTCTTTGGTCTGGTAGTCCTTGCCTTCAATGGTTGACTGCGTTTTCGGGAAAAAGACGACCTCGGAGTATTTTTTCTTGCTGGTGTCCAACAGCGTGTGGTAAAAACCGAACCCTCCGGTCGGCGCCACGTCATCGCCGCCGTAGAACAGCGCTCCGTCCTCATCGATGGCGCAGCCGATCATGGCAGCGGCGTCGGCGGCTTCCTGGTGCACAAGTTTCACGTCGATAGAGCCATCCGTGAACTCACGGAGCTTGATCTTTTCCTGGTTGTCGCCGTAGGCGGAAGCGTCGGCGAAGTTCAGCGTCTCGTTGGCGTCGTTGATGCCTTCGAGCGAAACGGTCTTGCCGTATTTGGGCAGAGCAGAAGCGTCATCGTCAGAAGATGTGGGCGCCCATACAGCACCCTTGCAGCCGTAAAGCATGATCCAACCCTCCTATAGGTTTTTTGTTTTTAGATAGTTGTCGTAGATCTTCTCCGCCGCCGAAAGAGCCTTATCCATGGACTCCTCGTTGGCCTGTTTGATAAATGGTCTCGGTGCCTGGTGTCTCGTGCCGAACTCATTTAGGAATGCCCGCTCGCTCAAGGAATACGTCTTGCCGCCTCGATGGACAGACCCCTGCGGCAGTACTTCGATAGACACACCGTCGGAGCTCTTGCTCACCTTGCCCTTGGTGATAGACGCAACCATAGCGCCGGTATCCACCACGCCCATAGAGCGGGCTTTCGCCTTTTGGGCGGTCACGATGACATCCGCCTCAGCGTCCACCATGTTGGTGAGCACGCTGTCCGGGATGCTGGCAAGCTCCTCGAATGACAGTTTGAGGGATGCCAGGCCGTCCGTGCTAATCTTCGCCATTGACTGCCTCCAATCCGTCAAATTCCCAGCAATAGTGCTGTCCGTCATTATCGGAAGCGTTCGTCTCCATCGGCCATGTGAAATCAGCGGTGTAGATCCGTTTTCGTATGTCCTTCCGGAACGCCACCGTGTCATCCGCCAGCGGGCAGAAGTAGTGCAGCTGGATGCTGTACCGCTCATAAGGTGTCGTGTCGTCCCCGAATTCGTGCGGGTACACGTCGTAATTGAACACAAAATACCTGGACAGGCTTTTGTCCCCGGAACCCTCATAGGCCTCCCACGGATAGCACGGCGCCAGGTCGTTCACGACGCTTATAATGCGCTGATTCATCGTCATTGCCGCGCCACCTCCGAACAGGTCATCTCCAAGTGGTCCGGGTCGGTCTGATACGTCCGTTCCACGTGGTACCGCTTGCCGCCATATTCCACCAGACGCTCGTCCGAGTAGTCGTAGGGACGGATCCGGAATATGATGCTCACAGTGATGCCGCTGCGCATGGCGTCATAGAATTCCGTCCGTCCCACGGACCGTATGTCGGCATAGACCTCAGTCTTTGTTTCCTCGGATACGATGTATCCGTTCTCGTTTTGAGATGTCGTCTCCGCTATCAGCGTGATAACGTCGCCATACATCATGGCCGTCACTCCTTCTGATATTCAGAGGCATTAGCCATTGTGATCTTGAGCGCCTGATAGCGCTCAGCGTATCTTTCGGCGTCGTCGGAAAAACCGAAATGGCATTTCGCGTACAGTATCACTGCCTGCCTGACCAGGGCGTTGTCATCGCTGATCTCCTCAGCTCCGGCAATGCCCAGGTCGATAAGACAAGCGTCGATGATGGACTGTATCTCATCGTCAAATTCTCCGGTTTTTACCCTCAGCGCCTTGCGTACCTGCTCAAGCATAGCCATGCTCCGTCAGGTACGTTAAAATATCAGCCTTCGTCATCGACTCGGACACATCCGCAATCCCGTTCTCCGCGCACCACTCCAAGAGCTGTTTCTTGTTGAGTGTGCTCAGAGAAGAGGGAGTCGGCTCGTCGTCTGGGTCAGTTCCGCCACCGTCCCCGTCATCGGGGTCGGACCCGTCATCGTCCCCATCGTCCGGCTCGTCTTGCGGACCAGGCTCCGTGTCAGAGTCATTCATTCCCCCTGCAGCAGAGCGTGGGCGAGCAGAGTGAGCGGAGCGCCGTCGACGATGGCGTATGCCACGTAATCGGTGGTGCGGGCTTTGACGTGATCCTCGGTGGCAACGGTCACCTGCGTATTAATGTTGGCCTGATAACCGCGGGAGGCGTTGGAGAACAGCACGGAACCATCGGGGATGGAAGCGTCCTCTTTCACCACCAGACCGAGGATGCGGGTCACGCCGCCCTCAGCGGAGACGTCGTTCATCAGGATGGGCCGTCCGTTGTTGTCCTTGATGTTTGCCAGCTGATTCCAGATGGTTGAGGCGTTGGCGTAGATCGCCAGGCCGGGAGCGTAACCACTCTTGATCTTGGAGCGGGCAGCGGTCAAATCGTCATAGGCGATCTCGCCGGAGTATTTCACGACCTGGTTGCCGTCAGCTGTCAGCGCGGTGATGATGCCGGTGGGTTCGGGCTTGTCAGCCGTCGGGCCCTGGCCGTTCACGATGCCGTAACCCAGCGCGGCGCCCATGCGCTCCGCCATGCGGCGAGTGATGTAGGCGATGAAATCAGGGATCGCCATCTCCTTCAGCTTCCAGGAAATGGTCACCGCCCGGGACAGCTCGCAGCCGCCCAAGGTCGCGGTCTCGAACGTCTCTTCGGCGTCTTCAGTGGCAGTGTTCTCATCATACCAGGCGGCGTCCGTGGTCTCCTTGGCTTTGATGATGGTCAGCAGCCCCTTGACAGAGGTCTTGGTGATATCTGCGTAGTACGGATACAGGTCTTCCACTTCAGACCAGATGCCCTGTGCCACGGTGTCGGGGATCACCTCGCCGGTGTTCTGGGTGGTGTGGGTGTACTCGTTGGCGATCTGATACACACGATCCTCATCGGCATTGAGTTTCAGGCCCATCATCCTCTTGGCCCAGGCGTTGGTGTATGCCTCGGTCTTGTAGGTGTCCTCGGGAGCCGTGAAAGTTGCAGCCGTGGGCGCGGTGGTGTCTACCATCGTGTCAGCCTGCGGCGTCGGATGCAGCGTGGAAATGTCAACGGGAGCGGGAGTCTCCTCCAAAGCCCGCGCGTTGGCGAGAGCCTTTTTGATCTCCTCCCACTGGGCATCCAGCGCGTTGACCTCCGCCACCTTGGCGTTGATCTCTTCCGCGGTGCCCTCCATGGACAGGTGGTCTACTTCCTCCATGAGGGCCTTGCGGTCTTCCTGATAAGATTTCTGTGTCATTTTTTCATCCCTCCAAGATTAGTCTATAATTTTGCACTTCAGTGCGTTCGCCCTGGCCCGTGCCAGGTCCAGTTCATCGTTCAGTCTCTTGACCTGCGTATCATGTCTGCGCTGCGCCAGTTTCTCCCGCGCGTTCTGCAGCTGTTCCTCCGTCGGCAGTTCGAACATGCTCGCCGTCGGCTCCGTCTCGTTCTCCGTGAACATGATGCCGTCCACAAGGCCGTACTCCACAGCTTCCTCAGCCTTGAGCCAGGTTTCGTTTTCCATCATCTTCAAGGCGTCTTCCCGGGACATCCCCGACTTAAGGATGTACGCGTTAGAGAGCGCCTCGTCCACGGTGTTGAGCAGTTTCGCCGTCTTCTCCATCGTGTTGTGGTTCCCGGATGCCGATGAAGACGCGCAGTGTACCATCATCAGAGATGTCGGTGACATGCGGCTCTTACCGGCCATGGCCACGATGGATGCCGCGGAACACGCCATGCCGGTTATCTCGATGGAGACGTTCCCGTATCTGCGGAGCGCTGTATAGATCTCACTGCCCGCCCCGACGTTCCCGCCAGGCGAATTGATCTCCACGATCAGCTCCTCGCCGTTGGCCGCCGCGATAGCGTCCTCTATGTCTGTCGGCGTGGTGCACTCTTCCTCAAGCCAGTCACGGTAGAACCAGGCGTAGTCATTTGGCACTATGCTTCCCGCTACCCTTACTCTTGCCACTTATGATCACCTCCTTCTCGTTTACTACCTGCGTATCCAATCGCCGGATGGGCTTGTCCCCGCCCGGCAGCGGCGCCAGGTTCATCGTCGCCCGCCATTCGTTGGGCGTCATAGCGCCGCGGTCTACCATCTGCTGCAGCGCCAGTTTGGTGTTGAGACTGGCGCATTGCAGGTTGGCCGCCTCGAACACTATCTTGTTTCCATAGCCACGCTCACGTCTCGTGAACAGCCGCTGTGTCCAGGCGTTGGAGAACTGGATGATGACCGGTTCCACCTCGGCCTCGTAGTACGCGTTCCATTCCTCATCGGTGAACTGGCTCTTGACGATCTTCTCGTTGGTGTTGAAAAAGGCGTAGACACGGTCGATCTGCTCCTTCATCAGCTCCGATTCCGGAACGACGTCGTGCGGCGTGATCTGTGTCGCCTCGGCGTTGGAGGAAACGCCAGCCACACCCATTGTCTCCGATTCGGTGGACAGATAATCCTCGGCGAAACGCTTGGCGGCCTTCTTGGTGTCCTCCGGCCTCGTCGCGCTGGGCAGTTTCAGCAGCCACCGGATGCGTCCGGACGATTTCACCGCCTTGACGATGCCTTGGTCCAGCGTGCCGATACATTCCATTATCTGGGTCAGAGCCTCCACCTGTCCGGTGCCGAAGATGTCCCGGTCGTAGTAGTCCCGCCTCAGGTGGATCAGGTCGGTGTAGGCGAAGGTGTTTGTGTTGCCATTGAGGAACGTGAACTTGATGTACAGCGTCCCGTCCTTGCCGTACAGCGCTTCCGCCGTGGATGCCGGCACGGGGTATATTTCCTGCGGCACACCGTTGTCGTCCCGGATGATGAGAGCGAAGGCGTTGCCGTTGAGCGCCAGCTGATTGGCCAGTTTCTCCTGCAGCATCTGCCCGGTCATGTACGGGTTCGGCTCCTCCAAGAGGAACTTGATGTATGGTTCCGGGTTAACCTTGATGTCCTTGCCGGAGTCTCGGATGTGCTTTCCGATTATCTTGCCGATTGCCTGCGTCTTTGGCCGGATGCATGCCCGCACGATGTCCGACTGGTACAGCTTGCCATTCCAGGCGTAGTACGACTCACCATACTGGGTCACCATCTCGATGCGGGAGCCACGGTCAGGCCTCCCAGAAAACAGATTTCTCAACCATCCCATCGCTTCACCTCCTTACAAGTAGGATCTATACTCATCTTTTTTATCCTGATATACGACAAAAGCATCCAGCAGCGCCGCTGTTCCGTCTATGCGCTTCGACGCCCTTGACGTCTTGTGCGGCTGGATGTTGCCGTTCTTATCTTCCTCATAGGCCGTGTTGGTGAGACACCACTTGTCTATGGGGTTGTTGTTGTAGATTATCTGCTTCGTCTCCAACAGCCGACCCAGCGCCTTCATCGGCGCCGATAGCGTCTTCTTGCCCTGGATGACAGGGATCGCCGCGTTCTTGCCAAAATAGGCTTGCATCTCCTCCACCCAGTAGGCGGCGCTCCATGAGTCGTATCCGAACCACGGGATGTAGATATCCAGTTTGTCCTGCACGAACTGGAACCACTCCGTCACTTCCTGGTATCGGACTTCCGTCCCCTCGCAGCCACGGAGAATACCGCGTTCCTGCCAGATATCGTACGGTACCTTGTCCTCGCGGACGTGTTTCTCGATCAGATCCTGGGGGAGCCAGTACATGGACAGTGCGAATATCACGTCACAGCCCGGCACCTGGAATATCACCTTGGCGGCTGTCAAATCGGTGGTGCTGGACAGATCCACACCGCCGATGCCGTAGCGCGGGTACGGGAGCTTGCGCTCCTTCCCGTCGTGAGTCCACGTCATGAATTGGCGGCCCGGATCGAGTTTGAATGTGTCGCGGTTGTCCAGCTGTTCGAATGTCATCCACGCTTCGGACGTGGTCTCGCGGATATTGAACTCCTTGCAGACCAGGTTCTTCACCAGCGCTGGATTCTGCTTGGCCTTCTCCACCTTGGCCTTCAAGGCGTCAAACGATTTGATCACACCCAAAGACGGATTGGCCTTGATCCACATCTTCTCGTCCGTCCATTCCGCTCTGGCATCCAGCTCATAGACAAACGCGATGAACCGCTCGTCGTGGTATCCGTCGGAGTCGGAATAGCCGTTGATGACCTTCTCCGCTTCTTCGTATTTCTCGTCGTAGATGTCCTCCCGGATGACCCCTGCTGTGGAAGTCTCGAAGATCAGCGGCTGTTCCCGCGCGGTCACGCCGTCGGCAATGATGTCGAACAGCGGGCGGCCGTGTTTCCACTGGTGGATCTCATCCATCAGAGCGCAGTGTACGTTCAGGCCGTCCAGCGTGTCGGAGTCGCTCGCCAGCGGTTTGAACACGCCGTCGTTGGTGTCGCAGTCCAGCTCCGCCACCAGTGCCCGGACGCGTTTTGCCAGTGCTGGGGATTTTTTGATCATCCGCTTGGCCTCGAGCCAGATGATCTTCGCCTGGTCCCGGTGCGTCGCCACGGCATAGACCTCCGGACCGGACTCGCCGTCAGCGGTGAGCATGTAGTTTCCCACACAGGACGCCAGCAGGGACTTGCCGTTCTTCTTGCCCACGATGAGCAGCGCCTCCCGGTATTGTCGGTTTCCCTCGATGTCCACGAAGCCGAAGATCGTAGCAAGCAGCGCCTTCTCCCACAGTTCCAGCTTGACGAGCTGGCCGCCCCATTTCCCCTTAGAGTTGTGACAGTAGCGCTCGCAGAACTCGATGACGTGGTCAGCCTGCTTCTCGCTGTAAAAAAATTCGCCGTCAGGATGGTTTATCCTGTCGACGATATGTTGGTATGTAGCTCGCACCTTCTGGCCGACGACCGTCTTGCCGGACTGGATCTCGTTCCAGTATTCCAAGATGGGATTGCTCATTCGTCGTCCCTTCTGTTTACAAAGCTGTCGAAGCCGTCATCTTTCGGCTTGTCATCATCACGCGGGAGCAGGTCACTGAGCTGTTTGATAATCTTCTGGTAGCCGGAATTGAGCGTCAGATAGCTCTGAGCCTGTGGGCGGCTCCTATCGTAGGGAGGAAGTCCCTTGGTCTGTTGAAACTTCTCTGTCCAGCCGTTCGCTTCGAGGTATTCCTCTAGTTCCTGGCACTGAACACGCATCCAGGCGGCGCGTTCGATTAGTTTCCCGGCCAGCGACATCTTCTTCGCCGGCAGATCGGAGAAGATCCTGGTAAGTTCCTCTGTCTCGGCCTTAATTTTTTTATCTCGTTCTTTATCTGTCATGACACCTGTCAACTTAGGGGGGTCAAGCGCCGCCCCGTGT
>JAJQAN010000001.1 GCA_021203765.1 Coriobacteriaceae bacterium
GGGAGAGTTCGAAACGTCCGCTGCCGGGCTCTCACGTCGACGCCCCGGCTCTCTGGGAAACGGATTGGCCTCTACTGGGCCCCTTCATCGCAGTTAGCGTCGTAGAGAGGAAGTATACGCCACTATGAGCAGTTTGGAGGGAGTTTTTTGCAGGCGGTGCAAGGCGCAGGACGCCGAAAGATGCGACGGCCGTCCTCAGCCCTGGCTTGCCAGATCGAGCTGCATGAGGTGGATGTTCTCGACGAGCCTGCGGGCGGCATCGCGGCTGATGCTGCCTTCCTCCTGCATATCGCGCGTGTACTGCAGTTCGAGCCCCAGTGCTCTGCGCTCGACGTCGAGGCTCTTTGGGGAGGAAGGAGACGCGGCGTCGGCGGTCCGCTGCACCGGGTTGTTGATCAACGCGAGCTGCTGCTGGTACTCGAGCAGGACCCGCCCGATGTTTTCCGCGTTGACCCCGATGTCGGGATGGGCCATCTCATCCTCGAGCTTGGAAATCGCATGTTCGAGCGCCTCGCGGCGGATGTGCCTAGACTCCTCCTCTTCCTCGCTCGGATCGGGCAGAGGGGCACGGTGGCGGAGGTGGTGGAACCAGGCGCGGAACATGATGCGCCAGCGGTACAGCCGCTGCGCCATGATCGCCAGCAGGCTCAGGCGTTCCTGCCTGGTGATGTCCTGGAGGTAGTCCAAGCGCTGCAGGGCCTTGTTCCCTTCTTGGAGGTCGATCTCTTCGGCGTCCATCAGCTCGTAGATACGCTCCTGCTGCCATTGATAGGCCTGCAGGCGTATCTGGCGGCTCGACTCCGTCTCCAGGTCGTGGTCTTCCTGGATGTCCTTGATGCGCTTGTTGCGCGCGTTGATGGCGGCCAGGACCGCGCCTTTGTTCTCGTCGGTCTCCTCGGAGGTCAGCTCCGTGATGACCCGGCGGAGAATCTCGACCTGCGCGGCGGCAAACTGTTGCCGCCCCTCCTTCTCCTCCTTCGGCGGTGGCATCAGGATCGGCACGAGAAAGGTTGCGGCCAGCAAGGTGAGGATGATGACGCCCGAGGCCAAAAAGATGATGAGGGAGCGGCTCGGGAACGGCGTGGGCGGGCTGAGCGAGATGTAGAAGGGCAGCGACATGGCGATGGAGAGCGTGATGGCACCCTTCGAGCCGGCAAAGGTCGTGGCCGCCACCTCGCGGACGTTTTGCGCGCGGAGCCGGTCACGTATGTGTATGCGTTCCATGACGAGTAACCAAAGAAAGCGCACCGCCATCATGATGAAGGTGATGAGGAAGACCAGGGCGATGAGGGTGAAGTTGCTGATGCTCGCATCCTGCCACGTCGCCTGCATGGCGGAGGGAAGCTGCACCCCCAGCAGAACGAAGACGAGGCCGTTTAGAACGAAGGTGATGACCCGCCAGACGCTGTTGGAGACGATGTTGGTCTGGGAGGTCGACGGGTTGAATTCCTGCGGCATCGCCGAAAAGACGAGCCCGGCGGCGACGACCGCCAGGATACCGCTCGTCTCGAACTGCTCGGCCAGCAGGAAGATGCCGAAGGGAACCATGATCTCGAAGAGGACGTGGAAGGTCGTGCTCTCGATGCCGGCGTTGCGGACCCAACGCCGGATGAACACCGCCACAAAGCCCAAGAGGACGCCGATGGCGATGCCGCCGAAGAAGTTGATGAGGAACGAGACCGTCGCATCCAGAAGCGAGAAGGCGCCGGTCGTGACCGCCGCGACGGCGAACTGGAACGAGACGATGCCGGATGCGTCATTGATGAGGTATTCATTTTTGAGCAGGGACTTCTGCCGATTCGTCATCGCCGTTTCCGAAGAGAGCGAGGAGACGGCCACCGCGTCGGTGGGGCCGAGGGCGGCGCCGAGGGCGAAGGCGGCAGCAAGCGGGATGGACGGGACGAGCCAGTTGAGCGTGAAGCCGATGACCAGAACCGCGACGATGACCAACCCGACGGCGAGCGAGACCATGGAGCCGCGCGAGCGCCACAGACTGACGACGTCCGTCCGCCGCGCCTCGTCGAAGAGCAGCGGGGCGATGAAGATGACGAGGAAGAACTCCGGCTCGATATCGACCTCGGATGCGGAGACGAAGATCGAAGCGATCAGGCCGAGGACGATCTGGATGAGCGGCAGCGACACCTTGGGAACGAACTGGTCGACGACAGCGGAGATCAGGACGCAGACCAGCAGGACCAAGATAAGGGTAAACGTCGACACGGCGAAGATCCTCCGAACGCCCGAAAACGGGATTGATGCGACATGTCGGAGAGGCTCTGCCGCCCCTCCGTACATCAGACAGGACAAGTATACCGAGCGGAATCAGCGTCGAAGCGGGGCGCAAAACGCCTGTTACCGCAGTCCATACAATGTCCACAAAGGGTGCAATTCCTGCAGGTTTGTACTAAAGTTTATGCTTCACCGCGTCAAGTTCCGCCTGTGGCGTGGGTCCTATCGCCGAAGAGAAATGCAGACAGTTGCAACGTAGCACCGACCATAGCACGGACTCCCAGGCCATCGCGGCGCCCGTCCGCCGCGCCCTCTGCGCCCTGTTCGCGCTCGCCTTGGCGTGCACGCTGGTGCCCGTCGTATCCCCGGCTCCCGACGCTTACGCCGACGAGGAATCGGACCTGCAGGCCAAGGTCGAGGAGACGGCAAGCGCCTACAACGACGCCCTCGCCGAGCAGGAACAACTCGAAGACGAGATCGCCAAGACCAGCAAGAAGATCAAGAAGCTGGAAAAGAAACTTCCCGACCAAAAGGATGAATGCTCGCAGTCCGTACTCGCCCTCTACAAGTACACCGGCGACGGACGCAGCATCATCATGACGATCCTGAGCGCCGAATCCATCAGCCAGGCCCTCGCCATCATGGACAGCTACAACTGGATCATCAACTACAACACGAGCAAGATCGAAAAGACCTCCGCGATGATGAAGGACCTCGAAGAGTCCAAGGCCCAGCTCGAGGACGACCAGGCCGCCGCCGAGGAGGCGACGCGGTCGGCCGCAGACGCCTTGGACGAGGCGAAGCAGGCACGCGAGGAGGCCGCCGAACGCAGAGCGGCCGAGCAGGCCGAGCGTAAGGCCAAGGCCAAGGAGCAGGCGGCTTCCGGCGACACCGAGGAGGCCGATGCAGCCGATTCGGAGCCGTCCGTCTCCAGCGTCGGCTGGTCCTCGGACAAAAAGGCCTTCGTCAAAAAGTGGACCCGGCGCATCGACGCCTACCTGTCCGGCTCCCCCATGGCCGGCTGCGGCAGGGCCTATGCCGAGGCCGCCTGGGATTACGGGGTCGACCCGCGCTTCGCCCCGGCCATCTCCAACACCGAGAGCAGCAAGGGCCGGTACTGCTTCCACACCTACAACGCCTGGGGCTACGGCCAGTACGACTTCTCATCGTGGGAGGACGGCATCCAGCACGTCGTCGCCTGCCTGGCCGACCTGTACGGCGGCTACCTCGACCTGAGCGATGCCTACACCTACTGCCCGACCGGCCCGGTCGAGTGGTACAACAACACCGCCGCGGAGATGGAGCGCATCTAGCGCACGCAGCGCGGAGCAAGTCCTCTCGCGTCAAATCCGAATTGAAAAAGGAAAGCCAGCACAGAGCCGAAGGCATCTATACGCTCAGACCGACCGTCATATGCATCATGTAGAAGGAGAAGCGCATAACGAAGATGCCGAGGAGGACGAAAAAACAGCTCAGCGACGATAGTACCAAGACCGAGCGCCTGCTGGCATGTGTGTCCTCCTGGTTGTAGCGGCGCATCACCCAGGCATTGAGAATGATGCTGATACAGCCTAAAACTCCGAAAAGGATAATTGAGGGTATATAGAGCGGCACGAGATCGCTTGCTACCACAAGAGAGTTTGAAATATCCGATAAATAGGCCGACTGCAATCCATAGACAACGAGATTGACACACAGGGCTATCGCGGAGATCAGCAACAAGACCATTCCGAAGCGTCTTTCCACCGCTACAAATCGGGCGATGCGAAGGCCGAGCATCGCCAACATCGGACCTCCGACCAACGCGTTGAGCCAGAGGTTCAAAGGTGAGTAGACGGTATGCCAAGTGATGATCGTATCGACATCGTAGGCGAAGGCGACCGATGTGACGAACACGATGCCGAAGATTATGGCGAGAACCATAAGGATGTCTTGCAAAAGGCGGATCGGATGCTTCGCAAAAGCATAGAGCCAATAGATGCTCGCCAATCCCAGAAAGATGACGGCATAAAGCACTTCGTTGGAAAGAGGACTTCCGCCGATGTTCGTAAACACATAAAGGGCGTTCTCCGGATTACCGAGATGGGCAGCCGAAGCAACAAGCCCGATCAATGCAAACAAAATAGGAAGAGCGAGGGCACGGGAAATGCTTGTCCGCTGGGTATCATCAGGTTTTCGACTTAAAGAGATAACGCCCATGAAAATAAAAGCGATGGCGCCGGACGGCGCAAGTGTCGTAAACAGGACCAGAGCCAGCTCTTCGACAGCCGTGGAAAGCCCGAGCATGACGTTTCCTACCGATAGAACTTCGGATACGTGACCGAGATGTCGAAGCTCGTTTGGATTCCTTCAAGACTCGCTTTGGTCAATACCGCCAAGCCCTTATAAAACGGATGCTCGGTTGCCGCGGCGAGTCCATCGAGAAAGTGTGGTGCCCAGGTCAGCAGATGGTCCTGGAGATATTCCTCAAGCAGCTCGGGGCGCTCGCGTGCGATCCAGGCCATCAGCGCCAACATGAGACCGATGTGGTCGGGCGGCTCCCCGGCACCGGCATGGCTTTCGATGCCCTGTTCGCCCATCCAGCGCTGCAACGCCAATGCGCTTTCCCCGAAGATGACGCATTCGTGGTCGGTGTAGACCGACCCCCAGGGAGGTGCCGCCTTGGGGGTCGGTCCGATAAAGAGACGACGGTATTCCCACATCAAATCATCGGTGATGCCGTCGGATAGACCTTGAACCATCTCGGAAAGTCCTGCGTCCACGTCCTCTTTGCGACCGAAGGGCCACTCGTCGGTCGCGGCCGCTACATCGAGATCGGCGACCGCTTCAAAAGCAGGCGCGGCGGTACCGGTTTTCGGATCCTGGAGGAAGAAGGGCGCAAGCGTCTCCCCGATAAAGGCAACTTCTTCATACACCTGTTCCGAATCGATGCCCACGGTTCGTTCGCCCCTATTCCGCCTGCTGCCTGACCGATCACGATCCGAGCGGGTCTATTCAAGGCAGATCCATCAACTGCATCCACCTCTCGTGCAAGATACTAGCAAATCCTTAGGTCACAAGCCGACCGAGAGCTCGAGCGCATAAAAGACGAGGCGGCCGAGGAACACGCCAGCTACCATCAACACGGTGGCGATCGTCACCAGAGCAGCTGAACGGCGTATGCCCAGGAGAACAAACCCGGCAATGGCAGCTAATACGAGGCAGACGATCGCGATGACGAGTTCCGGCGCGACAGCCGCCACAAGATCTGCTCCAGACTCCATCGGGTTGGAGATGCCGCTTACCATGATGGCTTGGCCGCAAAGACCGACAAGCGCACAAACGATGCCGCAGATAAGCAGGACGATCAGAGTTGCGAACAGACCGCCCTTGCAGACGTCTTTGAACAGGCCAGCCAACGACAGCATGAGGATGCCGAGAATCACGCCTCCGAGCAAGGAATACCCGAGAATCTGAATGGGGATGAGTACCGTATACCATCCGGCAATGGTGTCCATCATGTAGGCCATACCGATGAAGACATCGAAGACGAGCGCCAAAAGCGCAACGATGACGATAAAGACCTTGCGGGCGACGCCGGTTTTGAGCACACCCGCTAGAGCGCAGATGCCATAGATGGCGGTCACGACCACAAAGATAATCCCGACAACCACCTCGTTTGAAAGTGGCGAGGTCCCGAAGCCGGAAAAGAGATGCATCATATGTCCCGGATTGGCGAGATGGAAGATGGATGCGAGGAACCCAATCACCAAAACAATGAACGGTATGAGTGAGAGCAGGTCGATCTTATGCGCCTGTTCCTTGCTCAGATTTGTCGTGAGGAACAAAACCGCAAGGACTATAAAAGCGCCAGCACCGATAGGCGCAAGCGTCGTAAAGATCGCCAGAGGCAGTTCGCTGATAGCGGTTCCCATCTCAGATCACCTCCTGGACGTTCGCGACGAAGCCATCCCCTTCTTCGGGCGTGCGCGCATCGTCGCAGGCTTTGATGACGATGTTGGGGTCGGTGTATGAGCTGGGCGGCATGGGAGCGATCGCACTTACCCCGTCGTACTTTTCACGAAGCTCTCCGATATCGCCGAAATCGAGGGCACGCACCGGGCACGACTCCACACAGATGGGTCGTTTGCCTTCCTCAAGGCGCTCTTGGCAGCCGTTGCATTTGACGGAATGTCCTGCGGCACGATCGACCTTCGGTGCGTTATAGGGACAGGCCATATGGCAGTAGCCACAGCCGATGCACTTGGTCACATCAACGACGACCAGGCCGGTGTCCGCTTCCTTGTGCATCGCCGTCGTCGGGCACACCTCCGTGCAAGCAGGGCTTGTGCAGTGCTGACAGCTGATCGAAAGATGATACGTAAAGCAGCTCTGCTCATATATGCCGTTTGCTCGCTCCTCCCACGTGCCTCCTTCGTAGTCGTACACATGGCGGAAGGCGGTATCAGCATCGAGATCCTTGTAGTCCTTACAAGCCATCTCACAGGTCCGGCAGCCGGTACAACGGGTGTTGTCGAAGTAAAAACCGTACTGTGTCATGATCTCCCCCTTCCCCTCAGACCTTAGCAACCTGGACGATCATCGAGTGGGCTGGTCCGTTTCCTTTGGCATACGGCGTCGGTTTATACGTCGTCAGGGTGTTGACGCAAGCCCCCTTGTCGATGCGGTCACCGCTCATGTCGGCGTCGTGCCAAGAGCCCTGCGGTATACCGACGGTCCCTGGTATGATGCGCGGCGTGACCTTCGCCTCGATGTTGATTTCACCAGCCGGACTTTTGACCGAGAGGATGTCTCCGGTCTCGATGCCGCGCGGTTCGGCATCAGCTGGGTTGATCCACAATTGCTGACGTGCGACCTGCTTGAGTTCTTCGATAAAACCGAAGGAAGAATGCGTGCGGCTTTTGTGATGAAAACCAGTGCAGTAGAGCGGATATTCATCGGTCGTCGACCCGTAACCCTGGAATCCCGGGTTAAAGACCGGAATCGGGTTAATGACTTCATCTTCGGCAAGCTCCCAGGTCGCTGCGATTTCGGCGAGCTGTTCGGAGTAGATCTCGATCTTTCCTGACGGGGTAGCGACTGGATTCTCGTCCGGATCGTTGCGGAAGGCCTCTAAAGCAATGGCCGGTTCGAGCGGTCGCTTGTAGACTCCCTGCTCCTTGATCTGCTCCCACGAGGGCATCTCAGGATCGGCTTCGGCTCCAGCCTTGTACAGCTCTTCGATCCATTCTTCTTGGGTCTTACCCTCAGTGAACTCCTCGCGCTTGCCGAACTTTTCAGCGATGTCGGCACACACGTCATAGCTTGAGCGACATTCACCCGGGGGGTCCTGAGCAGGACCACCGACAACGACGGCGGTGTAGTATTCCGAATATCCCTGCGTCTGCATGTTCAGCTGCTCGGAGCGCATCGCATCGGGTAGCAGAATGTCGGCATATTTCGCCGAGTCGGTCATAACCGTATCCCAGACCAAGATGAACTCGCATTTGCTCTCATCAGCAAGGATGTCGTGTGTATAGTTGATATCACCGTGCTGGTTGGTCAGACAGTTGCCGGCGTAGTTCCAGATGAACTTGAAATCGCTGCCGAGTTTGTCGGCGCCCATGATGCCGGCATTGGTGGCCGTCATCTCGTGTCCGTGGTCGACGGCGTTGACCCATTCGTAGACCGGCAAGGTCGTTGCAATGGGGTTCTCAAAGGGAATGCTGCCGACGAGATAGACCGGCGGCTCGGCCTCACGCTGTCCGGTATTCGTCCCCGGCAAGCCAACCTGCCCGATGAGAAGGGGGAGCACCGAGATGGCACGGGATGTGTCCTCACCGTTGGTGTGACGTTGCGGCCCCCAGCCCTGGCAGATGAACGGCGCTTTGGCATTTGCGATTTCGTCGGCGAGCGAACGGATCTTGTCGGCAGAGATCTGGGTAATGGGTTCGGCCCATTCCGGGGTCTTCTCCACCTTGTCATAGCCGGTCCCCATGATGTAATCCTTGTAGGACTTGTGCTGTCCTTTGGCAGACTTCGGCATGGTGTCTTCGTCATAGCCGACGCAGTACTTGTCGAGAAAGTCCTTATCGATCTGCTTGTTGGTTATCCACTCGTGCGCGATGGCTGAGATCAGAGCGGCGTCGGTGCCGGGCCTGATCGGCAGCCATTCGTCGGCGTGCCCCGAAGCGGTTTCGTTCATACGATAGTCGATGTTGATGATGCGGCCGCCCCGCCCTTCGACGGCTTCGCGAACACGGGCGAAATCCCAGACCGCGTTCGCACCACCCATGCGGGTCTCTGCCGGGCTGTTGCCGAACATGACCACCAGATCGGATGCGCGCTCTGCCTCAGAGAAGGAAGAAGCGTTGACGTTGTCATATGGGCTGAACACGCTCGCCGGTTTGCCGAGCGTGATGTGGTTGCCGTCCTCATCGATAAACGCGGCGCTGCCGAACATGAAAGGCATGATCGCCTGCAGCATGTGGGTCGAATAGTCATAGCCTTGATTCACGAACCCACCCAAAAGGCTTAACAAGCGTTGACCGGGCTGGCGACCGGTGGTCGCATACATACCTGTCGCGTAATTGACATAGACGGCCTCGTTGCCATACGTGTCGATGGTGTACTTGAGTTTTTCGGCGATGGTGTCGATAGCTTCGTCCCAGCTGATCTGCTCGAACTGACCCGATCCGCGCGGGCCAACACGTTTCATCGGATGGAGCAGACGGTCGGGGCTGTTAATCCAACGACGCATCGAACGACCGCGTAGACAAGCACGAGCTTGCAAATCATCGTTGCCCGTATTGTCGCTTTCCATGTACACGATTCTGCCATCTTGGACGTGCCACTGGAAGATACAGTTGCCTCCACAGTTCACGTTACATTGGCTCCAGACGATCGTGTCTTCCGGAGCAGCTTGAGCGTCACCAGAACTAAAAAGTGAGCCGGCTGCGGTGATTCCACCGCCTGCCGCTGCGAGTGCCCCAAGTGCACCGCCCGCCTTGACAAACGAGCGACGGGTGAGGCTCTTCTTCGACACAGACATAGCCATGCCCCCTTTCTGTAGCATCCGCTGAGCGGTCTCGACTCCGCTGCAACTGCGATGCCTCTCTCGACATTTCCACCCTCCTCATATGAAGGAGGGCATCTCTCTGCCCATACCCTAGCAAACAAACATCGGGACACTTGTCACATAAATCGTGGGATTTTGATAAAAGCGCTGTTCACAGCGTTGTTTTCTTGTATCTCCGTGAAAGAAATCCGGAGGGTAGCATCCTTCTCCTGAACGAAGGTCGGGTATACTTCTTTGTGGGTAACGAGGATGCTCTACACTGCAAATGGATAGCGCCTAAAGGTGGGGCATGGGGGCTTTGCAAAACATTTCACGAACAGCGCATGGCGGTCGTACGCCATGAAGCTTAAAAACCTGCTACTGCTCTTCAAGCCAAACGTTGCATCTTTGGGTTTCGCTCTTTTTCTCGCCATCAACGCCACGGGGGTATGGGGCGGCGTCTTTCCCTTCTTACCGACCGACTTCCAGCGCCCGGAAATCCTCTTTTGGTTCTTTCTTGCCCAAGCGCTCTTCTTTTCGGCGAGCTACTTCTTGAGTGCTCTTGGATCGTACTTCGTTCCCGCCGTAACGCGCGTATTCCTCATCAGCCTTTCGGCTGCACCCTACCTGCTCGGTTGGGGATGCTTGATTGCAGCGATATACCTCAGCGACTTCGCGTTACCGCTCGTCATCGTCGGCGGTGTCCTGCTCGGCCTCGGCTCGGCGGGCTTCTATATGTTGTGGCAGCGTTTTTTCGCGAGCCAAGATCCCGATATCGGCAACCGAGACCTGATCGCCGGCATGGCATGGGCGGCGCCCCTGTACTTTTTGCTGTATCTGATTCCCGTCGCAGTAACCACCTTTTTGATTCCGGTCGTCTTCTTGCCTTTGTTTGGTCTTGCGCTCCTGCTGAAAACGCGCGAAATCGACCGCGAACAGCCGATGTATCAGGACAGGCCGCGGGAGCATCCCAAGGTCTATCGTCAAGTGCTCCACGTGTACTGGCGTAGCGCGCTGTGCCTCGGAGCGCTCGGTTTTTGCACCGGCATCATGCGCTCGCTTGCCATCGGCGATCCCGAAATCGGCTCGCTCGTCAACATCCTCTCCATGGCCGGACTCTTAATCGTGGCGGTCGCGTTGCTTATCGTATGGCAGTTCAACAACATTCACTTGAATGTCATCCAAGCCTACCGTGTGGCCTTCCCACTCGTCATCACATCGCTGCTCCTGTTGCCGTTCCTTCCCACGGTCTATGAGCGTTGGCTGGCCGCCATCCTCTATGCGGTCTACATGGCTGCCATCATGATCATGATGATCCAGTGCGCTCAGGCATCTCGTGACCGCGGCGTCAACCCGGTGTTCATCTACGGCTTTTTCGGCGGCATCGTCTACATCTTGCACGACATAGGGTTTATCAGCGGAACGTTTGCTGAGGGCGTCAGTATCGCCGGTTTAGATTCGCTCACGCTGGTGACTCTGTTCGCGGTTTACCTTCTAGGAATCATGTACTTTATCGGGGAAGGCGGGTTCAGGAATATCTTTTTCAAGGGAAGCAGCGAAGCCGCAGATATCGAACTTGTGTCTCCCCGTCCTCCGTCTGTATCCGAACTTCGTGCGGAAACGACTTCCACCTCCGACGCGTATATAGACGTCGCTCCACCAACACGGCCAACGGCTGCGGCATCTCCAGATGAGGACTCCACAGAATTGGCTGCCGAAACCAGGCAGACGGCCTTCGGGAGACACGGAGACGGTGATCCGATCTACCAGGACCGCATCTCGAAGCAGGCGGCCCTGTTGCAACGCTATTACCGCCTGAGCGCGCGCGAGACCGAGGTCATGGAGTTGATCGTGCGCGGCAACACCGTGGCACGAATAGCGGAGGATCTGGTCGTGTCCGAAAACACGATCCGGACCCATGCCAAGCGCATCTATGCGAAGCTCTCGATCCACAAGCGCCAGGAACTGGTCGACCTCATCAATTCGTTCGACCCACACGATATCAAGGATTAAGTCCCCTCGGACGTTCTTATAGGCGTACGCCGTGCGGTTTCGGTCTATACTGTATGTATGCGCTTCCGTTAGGCGGGAGAACGAAGTGAGGCAGTAGGACATGGCTCCGCAGTATTCAAACGGACAGAACGGCCGCAGACGCAGCGAAGGCTTCAGCGGACGTGTGTGGCTGATCGTGTTCGGCCTCATCATCCTCATCGCCATCATCATCCTGCTCGTCAGCATCTTCGTCGCCTGCT
>JAJQAN010000006.1 GCA_021203765.1 Coriobacteriaceae bacterium
TCCACCTCGCTGATCGCGGACTTCTGATTGTGGCTCAACCACAGCCCCAAACGCTGAATGTTGAAATCAGCTTCGTCACCGCCGATCTCATCGGAAACGGATCGCTCTGTGAATACGGTTCCCAGCGACGGGTTCGTCTGGTACCACGCATCTTTGTCTTTCATGTTGGTCATGTGATCAACCGACCACTCCGCCCAACCGCTGTTCTCACGGTTGCCTGCCAACGTGTCCTGTCGGTATTTTTTGAATACGGAACCGGCGCTTACAGGTGTTGGCGGCGTTCCGGTGAAAATGGTTTGCGGATTGTCGGAATCGGTGACCGTGTACTTCAGCGCGGACTCCTGATCGTCCTGGTACTCCTGAGCCTCGTCGATGACCAGCAGGTCGAAGCCTTCACCTAAACCACCTTTTGACGTCCGTGTGCGGAATTCGATCTTTCCGCCGCCGTCAACCTCGATGTGCTCTTTGCCGGATGCGCGGTACGATGACGTGATTTCCATTCCGGCGAGTTCAATCAGATCCAGCAGACGTTCCCATGCCGAATGTGACGTTGTGGTACGATGCGCGGTATGGAGGATGTGCTCGCCGATGGACAGTCCGTACATCTCACGGGCAGCGACCACCTCGTTCTTACCGTTCCGGCGTGGCAATGAATACCCGAATCGGGTGTGCACCCATAGATCTTCATCGTTCACAGCCAAAATGTCGTTTAGAATCAACTCCTGCCATTTTTGAGCGGTACGACCGGTCTCATTGTACAATGTGATCGCTTCTGCGCCTAACGTTCGCTCATAGGGCAGGATGTACGATGCCGTCGGCTCCTGACGGCCTATTCTCGGTTCACTCATAACGCTTATTCAATCTGATAAACACCTCCGCAGATCTCAACATGAATGTTACAACCACCAATGCGAAATAGAACGACCCCATGTCTAATTGCAGGCCGATCAGAAACAATGCTATCGACAGGATCATTTCAATCCGATCTTCTTTCTTTCTTCAATCGCGGAAGTGTCTTTCTGGTACGTCCATTTTCTTGTCCACACATTCTGTTTGGCGCCGTTATTGGGATCGTACTCCATGGTGCACCGGCAATATTGGTGTCGCAGAAATATGTCCGTATCGCGTTCATCGTCGATGTCCGGATATGTGTATGTGCCCTCTAAACCGGCGCACCAATCGCAGCAACCAGCTTCAGCTGTTCTCACGATTTTAGGACTCAATCCGGCGTTGTATTGGAAGATCGCATTCTCTTTTACTACATCATCGGCATAGCTCTGCGTACAATTGACGACGGGTTCGCCCATCAGCTCCTGCGCCTGATCCAGGTCGTCACAGTCATCCATGAGGCTCACGATACCGTTCACTCTGTCAGAGTTGAGCGTGGCTGCAACTGCTTTCAATCCCAGCCCGGCCTTCTCGTTGAGAGAATCTTGAATTACACCCCCCACCGCATTGACCCGGGTCAGGTTGTCCCGCAGCGTGTTTCCGACCGTGCCTTGCATGATGTGGTAAGACAGATCGCCGTTGGGAATCGTGTCCACGGTGATGTTGCGCTGCAACACTCTGGAGGTCAGCTTGCCCAGCCGCAAGGCATACTGTTGCGTGTCCTTGTGAGTAGCGGTACCTTTGGCAATCCGTTTCTGAATCGCCTGAATCTGTTTGTCGTTGCTGATCGACCGCTCCAGATCTTTGGTAATGCCGTCGTACAGAGCGGCAACGGCATCCTCATCCATTGTACGCCTCCGCCGGAGTGATGCCGGTCAAATCTCGCAGGGCCTCCGCGTCGATGTACCCTTCCACCGCCTGATTGATCTTTGCCGCACCGTCACCGATGACGGAGAGTGCCGCGGCATCGGGTTCGAATACAGGCTCCCAAACGGGAATCGTTTGATAGAGTTGTCTACGCAAATATTTCTGTTCGTCCCGCAGGCACGCCGCCACGTAGCCGACATTCAGGAAGCCGGTACCGAATGTGCGTTGTGCTTTTCGTGCAGTCAGTCTCAAGTTCTCATGGCTGGCCTTGATTGCCTCAGCGCTGGACGGGTTCTCCGTAGCGAATCCCAGATCGTCCAGCGTCAATCCGGTTTCACCGGCAAACAGCGACGCAAACATCCGGAGCTGATCCACGTGTGGACTCATGCTCTGTTGCTGGAACTGGCCGACAACGGGATGATCACCGTCTTCATCCTTGGTGAACATCATCATTGCAGACATCGCAGCTCTCCACTTTTCCATCGGCTCCGCGTCCTGGCTTAGTCCGGTGACGTACTTTTGTGGAAAACTGTAGAACTCTGCGCTGACCTCCGACCGCTTGACCGTCCGCATGGCGGAGTTGACCAGCGAGATGCACGCACGGGAAATACGGGAATGACCAAACGGCCTGACCGCGTCCGGTCGGTTGATGATCGGCACCAACAGCACCTGCCCTGTCGGATTCGGAATCACCACCGGATTCTGTCCGCGGGAAAAGATCACGGTTTCGTCCGGCGTGAAATACGCTTCCGTCACAACGTTCATGTA
>JAJQAN010000019.1:0-28711 GCA_021203765.1 Coriobacteriaceae bacterium
GATTGTGTATAATGTTCGGGCTTGTGAATGCTCCCGTCGTCTAGCGGTTTAGGACATCGGCCCTTCACGCCGAAGATCACGGGTTCGAATCCCGTCGGGAGTGCCAGCAGATTCCAGCAGGTCGAAGGCCTTATATGCGTCTTCGGCCTGCTTTTTTATTGGGGCGGGAAAGGGCAACGGCCCAAGCGGTGCGCGCCTGAAAATCCTCTGCGTTTGTATACGGTGAGGGTCTAGTTCTTGTCGGCGTTGCCGTCGGTGACGAAGTCCTCGGGATCGACGTTCTCGATGAACTTGTGGAACTCTTCCATCTCGATTTCCATCTCCTGGTCCGAACCGGGGACGAACGAGTCGGGGCATGAGGCGGCCTCGATGACGTCCTCCTCGACGAAGAGCGGTGCCTTGGCCTTGATGGCCAGGGCGATGGCATCGCTCGGACGCGCGTCGACACGCGTGAACATGCCGTCGGCGCGGCGCAGATAGACCGTCGCGTAGAAGACGTTTTTCTCGACCCGGTCGATGACGGCGCGGGAGATGCTGGCGTCGAGCGACTCGACGATGCCGTTCATGACGTCGTGTGTGAGAGGACGTTCGGTCTTGCGGCCCTCGAGCGCGGCACCGATCGTGCCGGCCTCCATGGGACCGATCTGGATGGGGAGGCTGCGATCGGCATACTCCGGCGCCTGCTTTTCGCAGGGGCGGAGCGAGATGACGGACGGGGCCGGCATCATTCCGACGGCGATTGATTCGATGTGAACCGGAATCAAAGTGACCTCCTTCAAGCAGAAACGCGACACCGCTGCATGCGGTGTGCCGTCTGCTTTCTTCCGAACCCTATTATAACGCCGTATCCGCCCGCACGCCCCCTGCACGGTAACTACAGAGTAACGTTTCGGCGGCGGTCCTAAAGACCGTCCTGGTTCCAGGAGACGAACGCCCAGTTGGTGACGCGCGTATGGTCGAAACGCCACTGCGGCCCTTCCTCGGTCTCGCACTGGTACAGATGCTCGTCGATGTAGGCCTTAAGCAGGGCGGCCTCCTCCTCGTTCGGCTTGAGGATGCCCGTGTTTTTCTCGAGGGCCTCCTCGGGGCTGTCGTAGTAGTCGTCCTTCGGGCTGTTGATGAATCGCAGCTCGGGGGTCTTGCCGAGCTCCCAGAGCATGTTCATGCAGTACATGTAGTCGTAGTGCTTTTCGGGTGTGCGACCGATGGCGTCGAGCAGGACGGTGTCATGCCGGGGCGAGACGGTGGTCGCCAGCGTGACGCAGACGCGACGGCGCGCGTGGGCGTCGAGCTTTAAGAGGGCGCCCTGCATGTCATCGGTCGCCACGGAGCGCGAGGCGAAGGCCACGTCGCAGACCGGCACGTCGTGGGGCTCCCAGTCCTCGTCCCAGCTGAGTTTGATCGGATGGATGAGATCGGCGGTGCCTTCCTCCTCGGCGGTCTGCATCATCAGCTCGAGCATCTTGGCCGAAAAGTCGCCGCACCAGACCTCGTGGCCTTCGGCGGCCAGCGGACGTGACAAGGTCCCGGTGCCGCAGCCCATGTCGAAGACGGTTTCGCCTGGACGGACCCCCGCCCAGTCCAGGAAGGTGTCAGCATACGGCGAGACGCCGGCACCGTGCAGAAACGATGGGGCGCGCTTATCCCAGAAGGCTTCCCGTTCGATGTCGTTGCGGTCCTGTTGTGCATCGCGCCAAGCCTGCGCCCAGTCGAAACTCGGATACGCCATCGTGGCCTCCTTCACACGCGGTGATGTGGTCGCTACTTCGTGTCCTCGGATTCGGGCTCGGATTCACCCTCGGTTGCGTCCGATTCCGCCGGCTTGTCGTCGGCGTCGGCCTTCTTCTCGGCGGCCTTCTTCGCCGTCGCCTTCTTCCTCGTGCTGCTGCGCTTGGTCTTGCTGCCGGTGTCGTCCGTATCGGATTTGTCCGTGTCGGACTCGTCCGCCTCCGTGGATGCCGGGCCGCTCTTGGCCGCCGGGCGCGTGACCTTGCCGCCGGCCGGCTTGTCGTCGGCGTCGGTCTTCTCTTCGGGTTGCGCCGCGTCTTCCTGCAAAGCGTCATCAGCAGGCTGCTCCGCGGGCTCTTCGTCCGCGACGACGTCTGCCTCGACGGGCTGGACATCCATGACGGTGATGTGCCGATACTCCACGGAGTCTTGCTCGAACGGCATCGGGGCGTCGGGGCCGCCCCAGTTCTGCGGCTCGAACTGGCCGACCCAGTAGCCGTAGGCGCGGATCGACAGCACGGAGAAGAGCGTCACCGCAAAGGCCATCGCCAAGAAGAGCGCCACGATCACGATGCTGGAGATGAAGAGCGTGACGGTGAACACCCCCATCGAGGAGACGGAGGAAAGCGCCGAGTCGATGAGGCTGGCGTCTTCGACGAGCAGGCCCGCGATGCCGAAGTCGGCGACCAGGTAGACGAGCAGCATGCCGACGACAACGGCACAGGCACCGATCAGGCTGATGCCGAAGCAGCGGGCAAGTCCGCCGACGTCCTGGGCCGCCATCCTGAGGATGCGTGTGACCTGGAAGCCGGGACGGAAGCGGTCGTAGATGAGGGCGCGCAGGACCGCAATGTTGGACAGGACAGAGACGAAGATCATGACGATCGTGATGATGACATACAGCCAGATGATGTTCTCGAAGACCGCCTGGAGAATCCAGAAGAGGACCAGCCAGACGATTTCGATGACGGCGGCGTACAGCCCATACTTGCCGCGGTCCCCCATGCCATCCAGGTTGGAGGGCAGGGGCTTGTCCATGCCCCAGGCGGCTTCCTTGGCCCACATGAAGCAGTAGCCGACCACGAAGATCGGTCCCACGATGGGCACGAGGGAGGCGAGCGCCATCAGCACGATGGTGCGGATCCAGTGCGTGTCGCCCTGCAGGGCCTGCCAGCCCCGCCTCAGATACTGCGTCGTCCTGTTCATTGTTCTTCGCCGTTCAAGCCCAGCAGGTCTTCAAGCTCGTCGGGAGGCTCCTCTTCCGCATCGGTGTCCGGAGCGAACATGAGACCCGTCTCGTCCACGTAGACGGGCGCATCGTCGAACTCCACCCCGTCGTCGGTCGGCTTGTAGATGTAGGCGATGGCATGCGCCGTGTCCATGTCGCGGCTCGCGCATTCGACGATGAGCGCGTCGAGGTCGCCGTCGTCGGTCTCGAGGAAGCCGTCGTAGCAGAACGCGTAGTGCGACGAATTGCCCGTCATGGTGCGGATCGTGTTGACCGCGGAGGCGCGCTGGTCCTCGGGCGTCTCGGCCGGATGGGTCTCGACATACATATCCTCGCCTTGGACGACGACGGTGAACGGTACGACCTCGCCGTCCTCCTCGAGCCGCTCCTGGGCTTCCTGGATGCAGTAGAAGGTGATCTTCTCCAAGATCTCGTCGAGCTCGAGCGTCTCCACGTCCTCGTCGTCGGCGTCGGCAGCCGGTTTGGTGTCAGCCATGATATCTCCTCGTCATGATCGAAGGTCTGTGTTTTGCCATGGTACCAGACTAGCAAAGCTGCCCAGAAATAATCTGAAAGAGATGAAGGCGTTGAAAAGGTGCTATCGTAAGGCGTCGGAACAGGGAAGGAGCCAATCGTGAACAGCTATAAAGTCGTCTCTGCCCAACGGGTTGCGAGCATGTGTGCCGTCTGCGGCCGCGACAACCCCTTCAGCTTCAAGGGGCACTACTACAACATGGAAGGCGCGTGGCTGTATGCGACCCTCTCCCCGCTTCCCGAACATCAAAGCTTCCCCGGCCGGGTACACGGCGGTATCGGCGCCGGCATCATCGACGAGCTCGCCTGCCGCGTCGTCAACGCCAAGTCCGAAATCGCCTGCGGCGACGAGCCGGAGGTCTGGGGCGTCACCATCGACCTACACGTCCGCTACCGCAAGCCGACCCCCTGCGACGAGCCCCTCTACGGCATCGCGCACATCGCCAAGGAATCGCACCGCATGTTTGACAGCGAGGTCTTCGTGTACTCCTCCGACGGCACGCTCTGCCTGGAGGGCACGGGCCGCTGCCTCAAGCTGGCGATCGAGGATATCTCCGATTACGATTTCGGTGAAAAGGACTGGTTCGACGACCCCGACCCGGTGCCGGACACTGTCGAGATCCCGGTCGTCCCGAAGTTTTTGCAGGAAGAAGCGTCGTAGGCTAGCGGGCCTCGTCGTCAGACTCGTCTGTGGCCGCCTGCTCGTCTGTGGCGGGCGCCTCATCATCCTTCTGAGAAGCCTTCGCATCGGCAGCAGAAGGCGTATCCGAGCCGGCTTTCGGCTCCTCGTCGTCCTTCGCACGCCGCTTCGAATTCCTCCCGAAACGCTCGCGTCTCCTCCGGTACCGCTTGCGGTCGCGTTCGGCCTTGGCCTGGAACAGGGCGCCGTCCTCGGTCGCCAGGGTCTTGCCGGTGCGCGCCTCGAAGTAGGCAGTGAAGATACCCTGGACGGCAGCGGCAATCGGGATGGCGAGGAACATGCCCACGATGCCGCCGAGCGCACCGCCTGCCAGGAGGACAACCAGGATGATGGCCGGATGGACGTTCACGGAATCCTTCATCAGCGCGGGGCTTATCCCCGAAGCGACCACGTTGTGGATGACGATGGTGAGGATGATGGTGAGGACGAAGACGAGCGGCGAGACGAAGAGCGCGACGATGGCGCAGATGATGCAGGCGACGGCCGGTCCGATGTAGGGGATGAAGTAGAGCAGCCCGCAGATCAGACCGAGCAGGACCGAATACGGCATCCCCATGATTGCAAAGACGATGCCGCAGAGAATGCCGTTGATCAGTGCGCAGATGAGGGTCGTACGCAGCCAGCCGTAGAACGCATCGCCGATGGCGGTGGATATGATGTCGAGGTCCTTTTGGTGCTCGTCGGAGAACAGCGTGCGGAATTCACGGCAGATGGTCGGCAGGTCGGCCAGGACCCAGAACGACACGATGAGCGAGGTGATAAAGACGATGACGGCGTTGACCACATCGGCGACGCCTTGCATGGCGCCGGTTGCGATCTGCGAGACGAGCGAGCCGCTGTTGGAACTGAGCCAGGCGGCCGCACTGTTGAGCGCTGTCGCCAAGACGCCGTTCGGATCGGATCCGCCGGACTGGGTCAGGAGGCCCTCCAGGAAGCTCTGTACCTGCGTGATATAGGTCGGCAGGGTGCGTATCAGAGCGGTGAGCTGTTCGACAGTGGCGGGGACGAACGCAAAGACGAGGGCCGCCAGGATGATGAGGAAGATGAGGAGCGCCAAAAGCGAGCCGATGGTGCGGGACATGCCCTTGCGCTCGAAGAAGTTGACCAGCCCGTGCAGGATGAAGACGATGAACGCGGAGAGGAAGATCGTGGCGAGCGCGTCGCTGATCATGCCGGCCACCTGGAACACGTAGGTGGCCAGGATGACGAGGCCGACGATGATCCAGACTATGGCGCAGCGGGTGAGCCACTTGTCACGGCGCCTTCTTTTGGGCTCGGGATTCTTCTCTGCGGGTTCTATCAAAGCGGGCCTTTCCTAAGCAACTGGCGGAGGAGGGGGGATTCGAACCCCCGAACCCGGGGATACCGGATTAACGGTTTTCGAGACCGCCGCATTCAGCCGCTCTGCCACTCCTCCATATGTGCCTGCACCTTGGCAGACGCCCAATTATACCGCGCTGGGGGAATACGTGCGTAAAGATGCGGTTTTGCGCACAGGCTCTTACTTCTTGACCTTCGCCTTCTTGCTCAGGCCCTTCTTGATGAGCGCCTTGCGCGCCTTGTTGATATAGGACTTCGACGACCAGCCGGTCCTGACCGTGATTACCAAGAGGTCTGGCTTAAAAGCGAGAAGAAGTCCCAGACGACCCCGGGATATTCGGAGTTGGAAAGGGCCGCTCCCCAATAAGAAAACTGTTGGCCCAGCGGCGGCTCGTAGCAGATTTCAACCTTGGAAAAGCGGCTTGCCAGAACCTGCGTCGAAAAGCCGAGATCGCATTCGCCGGATGCCACCGCCTGCATCGCTTCTTTTTGTGTGGGATAGACGACGATCTTGTCGGCGATGGAGGCAGCGTATTCGCCACCGCAGCCCTTCCATCCTTCCGGAGCGAGATTGTCGGGATAGTGATAGAGGCCTGAACCGAAGGTTGCCTCATGAAGCACGATGTTCGCACAGCGAGCCTCTACGGAATGATACGGGTCGGCCACGGCCACCTTGCCTTTGAATACTGGTAGCTGCTGTAGCCGGTTGTAGGTGCCGTCGGCGCTGTCTTCACCGTCGAGGGTAACGGCCTTGGGCAGATGTGCCTTGGAACCTTTCGCGCGTACCATAACGGAGCGTTCATTCCAGTGGGAGCCCTCGTCGTAGTACAGGTATCCGCCATCGAGGCCATTGCACGCCCCGCTATCAAGTCCCACCCCTACTGTCTGATCCAGTGCGATGATGGCATCTCCGTCGGGGAAGCCATTTTGTGCGAGCTCGTGCATCTCGTACATGTCGATCCACTCGATGTCGAAGGAAACATCAGAACGGTCCTGCTGTGCCTGATAGTGCTTGAAGTGCATTTCGAGGGATGTTTTAGCGGCATATTGTGGGTCGGTATCGTCGCCGCCATGGTATTTGAGATTTTTGTCCACATAGAACTTCAGGCTGACGGGGTAGCTTTTGACCTCGGTATAGGTGCCGCCGAAGCCCTCACGTGTGTCGGCATCCACCCCGAAGGTTCCCCCGCCGCAGCCGGAAAGCGCCAAGGTCGAGGCACCGCCGAACGCAAGTAGACAGGCCTGCCGGCGCGTGAGGAGATAGGTTCCTGCCAGACGGCGAGGGCTCGACCTGTCTTCGGGATGCCGCACGGCTGCCATGACGGATCTGTGCCTTTAAAACACCGGGGCACACATGCGTACCACGTCACCCTTGCGGGTGAGGAATTCCTTGGTCTCCACGTCGATGCCGTAGGCGTCGAGCATGTTGGTGTCGTTGATGATCTCGGTGGCCGACCCGAACTGCATGGGGCGGTCGCGCTGCAGGAGCAGTACGTTAGAATCGAGCATGAAGGCCTGGTCGGGGCTGTGCGTCGTCATGAGGATGCCGTAGCCGCGGTCGGCCAGCTCGCGCACCTTGCGTACCACACGCATGGCGTTGCCGTAGTCGAGCGATGCGGTCGGCTCGTCGAGGACGAGCATCTGCGGTTCCTGCGTGAGCGCCCGTGCAATCATGACCAGTTGCAGCTCGCCGCCGGATATGTTGGTGTAGGCTTCGTTGCGCAGGTGCCTGACTCCCATGTCGTCCAAAGCCGACTCCACCACCTGCCAATCGCGCACCGAGGGCTGTCCGTAACCGACCTTGGCCGCACGGCCCAACATGACCACGTCGCGCACCCGGTAGGCGAACGGCGGCTCGTGGTCCTGGCTCACGTACGCCATGACCGAGGAGCGCTCCTTGGGGCTGTAGCGCTGCACGTCGCGGTCGTCGAAGAGTACCGACCCCCTCATGCGCGGGATGAGTCCCATGACGGTCTTGAGTAGCGTGGTCTTGCCACAGCCGTTGGGGCCGAGCATGCAGCATATCTCGCCGGACTCGAGCGTAAAGTTCACGAAGCGCTGGATGGGCTCGCCAGCCTTCCAACCACAGTCCAGGTCCTTGACTTCCAGTCTCATGTCCTTCGACCTCCTCGTGCTTGCATCATAGTGTACGCCATCGGCTCTGCCCTCCCCTAGAGCCTGAAGGAGCGGAAAAAGTAGCGGATAGTACCCAGATACGCCCGAGCCGCCTTCCAAAAACGTAGATAAAACGCAGTAAACGCCACCGTGTCGTCCTCGGTCGGCTCGTAGTGCCCATAGGCACAGGACGTATAGACCTCGGTGAGCGCGGCAAAGGAGACCTGCGTCTCCTCGGTGATGGCATCCATCCTCGCTTCGCTTCGTGAGGCGAACTCGAGCAGGGTGGAACCCGGCTGCACCTTAAAGCCCAGGCGTCCCAGGCGTGAGAGCAGGTAGAGATACATGCCTTCGATGCCGGAGGCCGCGTCCTGCGCCAAAAGTCGGTCGAGCCGGCGCCGTCGCAGCAGGCGACGTCCGATGAAGTAGGCGAGTATGGCCAAGATAACGAGGGTGATGAGGATGATGAGGACGACGACCCATGGGAACTGCCAGCTATATGAGACGGCGTCCCATTGCTGTTCAAGCGAATTCTGGTCGATGACCTCACGCGTGCCGCCGCCGGTGGCGTCGGAGTTTCCGCCCTGCTCGCCGACAATCTCGTTTCGCAATTGTTGCTCGAGTTCCGAGGTCACCTCGACCTCCACGTCTGAGTTCTCATCCTCCTTGGGTTCGTCGGTCGTGTACGGGAAGCCGTCAACGAGGTTTTGCGAGGTGTAGTCGAAGTTTAATTCGGGCTGCTGCTCGGAGGTACCCTTGTACTCCTCGACGGGCAGACGTCGATAGTCGGTGACGAGTTTGATGTCGAGGACGTCGGGGTTGAGCGGCGCGATGACGGCGAACCAGATGGCAAGGGCGGCTGCCACCACGGCCGCACAGCTGGCCGCCGCCACGGCGAAGTTGCGGCGCGGGTTGGATGCCAGGGCCACATCGGCCCGCTCCAGGCCCAACCCGAAGTTCTTGTGCACGATCAGGGCAAGGCCAGCGAGCACCGCGACAATGGAGGCGACCAACTCGCCGGACTCGTAGAGTGCCTGCATGATGGCACAGATGAAGGCGGAGAAGACGAACCAGACCGCGCTTCCGGGCAACGTGCGCGTCAGCATGAAGCACAGGGCTGGCGCCAAGGCAACGACGAGGGAGAAGTAGAAGTAGTTGCCCTCCACGTCCAGATAGGGGTTTTCTCCCGTGGAAAGCAGCAGGCAGACGACGATGAGGACCGCACAGCAGGCGAGATAGGCAATAATGCCGGCGACAAGACGGCTGCGCCGCCAGGTCCCCGCATACAGCACGAAGACGAGTATGAGGCAGATGAGCGCCACGATCGCCGCACGTCCCGCCCAGCCGACGGTGGCGAGCATCTCATCGAGGTAAAAGCCGTTGAGCGCCACCTCCGCGGTGGCCGACGTCGCAAGCCACACAAGCAAAAACTCGCCGATGCGCCCTTTCATGTAGGAGGCAAACGTCATCTGTTCACCACCTCGGTGCGGTGCTCGTCGCTTTCCACGATCCGCCAGACCGCACCGGACGCCTCCAACGCATGGAGAGGGGATAAGAAGCGCTCACGTTCCTTGCCCTCAAGCAAGCGCGGGGCCGCGATGTAGGCCGAAGCGCGTCGCCGCATCGAGGCGATCTCGGTGAGCGCCCGCAGCTGTCCAGGGTCGGTGCGTGCCCCGACGAGAACGACGTTGGAAAAGCCGTGGCTTTGCAGCCCAGCGGCACGGAGCATCTCCTCGGCGGTCGCCGACTCGGCCTCCGGATGCGGGCCTTCTCCTTCCGGGGTGATACGCCGCATGCGGGTAACCATGTCGTCGGCGTCTATGGTGTTGGCCAGATGCGATGCAGCCTCCAGCCCGTCTCGGTCGACATATCTGACCTCCGCATCAATCCCATCGGAGCGCGCCTCGACGCAGAGCGCGGCGGCACATTCCACCATCCCGTCGAAGAGCGACATGAGCTCCTCGCTCGCGTATTCGGGCGAGATGGTGTCGAGCACGATGACGAGGGAGGGATTGACATAGGCCTCGTAGACGCGGGTGAAGAGGGTGCCATGTGGATCGCGCGCCGACAGGTTCCAGTGGATGCTCTTGAGGGAATCGCCGTAGCGGTACTCGCGCACAGAGGTGTAGTCCATGTCGTCTGCGGCCACCGGCCGTAGCGAGCTGCGGGATTCGTCGGGTTCTGCCAGAAAAGCATCTCCGGGACCGAGGTCTACGCTGCGGGGATGTACGGTCACCGAACGGCTGATCCCTCGGTCGAGCGTCGAGGAGAAGAGCCCGAGTAGATCGTGGATGCGTACGCGGCTAACCCCGGCCTCATAGGTCCCCAGATGCGCAAACGACACCTCGAAGTCGGCATCCGCCGTCTCGCGTGCTCCGAGCGCACAGGTGATCGGACGCACGTCATCGTAGGCGCCGAAGAGGTCGGTGACGTAGAACTCCAGCTCGATGCGGGGGTAGGGCAGCGGGCAGGAGTTGGACAGGTGCACCGACAACACCGTGGCCTCGCCGCGCGCAAGCGTCGAGTCGTCCCCGATGTCGAGTTCCATGGCAAGCGAACGCTTGAGTATCTGCAGGTAGATGAAGGAGACGAGCACCAGCAGGACGCCGGCCACAAACGGCAGGTAGCTGATGGGGCTTGCCACGAGCAGGATGGGGGTGAACAGCAGTGCGGCGGCGAGCACGATCAAGACGATACGGATGGCGGTGGTGCGCCTGCTGCGCGTGATGCCGCGGCGGGCAGCGATCTCCTGCTTCTGCGTGCGGCGCAGGCTGCGGCGGCGCTTGTTCGCGCTGTGCCTGACACGCGCGTCCCCGATGCGCGTCTGCAGGCCGGCTGCGGTGTCGGGAGCTTGCGGCATGCCGCTACCAGCCTCCCTTGCCGAAGGCGACCATCCACACGAAGAAGGGGATGATGAAGATGGAGACGATGGTGCCGACCGGCATGGTGATGATGCCGAAGACGGCGAAGTGCTGGATGGCCACGGCTATGAGGAGGACCGTGCAGCCTATCAGGGCGTTGCCCAGGAACTGGGATCTGAAGTCGGCGGGTAGGGCGTAGCGCACCACGAAGGGCACCGCGAGCGAGAGCATCGCGACCTGGCCGATGGAGACGATAGCGATAAGCTGCATGGCGGCGCCGATGATGAGCGCGAAGACGCGCAAGACGCCCGCGCGTATGCCGAGCATGCGGCCTTCTTCGTCAGGAAAGGCGATGAGGTTCAGACGGAACCGCAGGATGAGCGCGGGCACGAAGGTGACCACAAAGCCGATCATGGCGACATTGCGCACGATCGGCGTCAGCAGCGCATCGGTCGCCTGCTGGATGTCGAAGAAGGCGAACCAGGCGCTGTCGCTTAACTGGAAGTTCTGCACGAAGCTGTCCACGCCGCCGACGAAGGTGGAAACCACCGTGCCGATGAGCAACATGTCAAGCACGTTGTAGCGGGCACCGCCGGCAAAAAACCGGCTGACCAGCAGGACCACGGCGACCGAGCCTGCCCCGATCCCGTAGGTGAGCAGCACGTAGAGGGTCGGATTCTGGGCGATGGTGGAAAAGCCCATCATCGTGAAGATGAGGCAGCCGAGCGTCATGCCGTCCGAAACCCCGAGCGAAGAAGGAGCGGCCAGCGGATTTCTAAAGGCGGTCTGAAAGAGCAGGCCGGAAAGCGCCAACGAGACACCACAGAGGATGACGATGAAGGTGACGACGACACGGTTTATCACGTAGTTGTAGACGCCGTCGCCGTAGGTTTCGACGAAGGCCGCCATCATCTGGCCGGTCCGATTGGAAAGCGTCGCGTCGAAGAGCGGCATGACGTTCATGTTGAACCACAACCCATAGGCATCTATCACCGTGGAGGGCGGATAGATGGTGAGCCCGACCCCCATGGTGTCGAAGCCCACGTAGGGCAAGAGGAGGGAGAACAGCGCGACGGCTACGGAGATGACGACGAAGATGACGATGAGGCGGCGGGTGTGTTTCGCATCCCGCTTGACATCGGCCTTGACCTCGGCTGCAGAGACCGACAGGGTGCCGCGCCGTGCCGGCGCGAAGGCTTCGTCTTCGTGGAGCTCCTTGGCACGCGCGATGATGCGAGAGGAGCGGCGTTTGTCCTCACTGCCATTCACCGCTCGTCCCCTTTCCCCGCTGGGCCAAGACCACGATCAAGAAGATGATCGGCCCTACGATGGAGCAGACGACGCCGGCCGAATACGGCGAGGTGTAGGGCAGGCCCGACTGGCAGATGTACTGGATCAGGGTAAGCAGGCCTGCGCCGGTGCAGATGCTCGCCGGCAGAAGGTATCGGAAGTCCGGCCCGACGATGCGCCGGGCGAGGTGTGCGGATATGAAGCCGAGGTAGGCGACGTGCCCACAGAAGGATATGGCGAAGGCGACCATGATCGTGCAGACGATGATCATGGCGTAGCGGGTGCGGTTGACGTTGATGCCCATGGCGGCGGCCTCGTCGTCGCCGAAGGACAGCAGTGTCATGCGACGCCGCATGCAGAGCACGATGACCATGCAGATGACGATGGGCAGGATCACGATGAGCAGGTCGATGTAGGAGTAGTCGCGCACCATGGTGTAGTTTTCGATCTCGCGGAGCTGGTCGACCATGTCGATGCCGGCCGCGTCGACCTCGGCGGTGTAGAAGTAGCGGGCGAACGAGATGATCGCGGTGACCGCGGTGGCGAAGACCTGTCCGAAGATGATGACAACGACGTTGGAGAGCTTGCCCCGGCCGAGCACCGAGGTGATGCCAATGACGATGCCGACGGCCAGAAAGCAGCCCAGCATCGAGCAGAGACACTGGCCGTAATTGGCCCAGATCCACTCGAGGGGGTTGAGGGTGCCAAGCCAGGCGTTGACCTGTGCCTGGGTGTAGGATCCCGTGCTGAGCATGGGCATCTGAGGACCGACATCCTGCAGGAAGACCACGAAGATAAGGGCTCCGATCGCCCCGCCTGCCATGACGCCGAGAGTCTTGGGGGCAGCAAGGGGATTGTTGAAGGCACCCTGGTAGGCCGAGCCGCACAGCCCGAGCGCCCCGCCGGAAACCGCGCAGACCAGGATGACCATGAAGCGGGCTTCGAAGGCTTCGCCGTTGCCGGTGAAGACCCCGAGCAGGTCGTTGAGGTTGCTGAGCGCTACACCGACCAGGGCCGCCGGCGTCCACTCCACGAGCGAATGCTGGAAGATGTAGGTGGGCGCGATCATAGCGGCCAGCACCAGAACGAAGACGATGATGCCCAGGATGAGGAGGCGGCGTGCCTCCGGGCGCATACCGCGCCGTTCCTCTTCGGCGATCGCGTAGGGATTGGTCGTCGCGACGGGCTCTATGCGCCTTCTGCCTGAGCTCGGCCGCGGCATGTTATCTCACGGTTCCTGTCATCTGCCTTGACATCGAGTGCCGGTGGCTATCAGGCATCGGCCGAGCTGCTGTTCGCACTCGCCATGTCGACGTTGTAGGGCGCGTCGTCGGGCATGGGGTAGTAGGTGATCTTGGCATCCCCGAGCAGATTTGCGAGGTAGTTGTCGCAGGCGGTCTGCCACAGGGTCTGGGCATCCGCATCGCGCACCTCCTGGAGCAGGCCGGCGGGGATGTCTGACGGAATCGCGTAGTCCTCGCCGTCTTTGGCCTTGGGGAAGGTGTAGTCCTCGTCGACGTAGATGATCTCCTCGGCATCGTCGGCTTCGATGGACTCGATGCCGGAGGCCTCGCCGACATCGAGGTTGTCGACGGTCTCCATGATATCGTCGTCCATGGAGTTGCCGCTCCAGGCGTAGTCGGCCTCCTCGTCGGAGTACTCGGCCGCCAAGGAGGCGAAGGTATCCTTGTCGAGCTTGCCGTCTTTTTGGGCGGCCGTCAGCTTCTTGTGGCATTCCTGGGCGCGCTCGGAGGCGTCGTCACCGGAAAAGACGATGCGCATGGCGTGCTTTTGCGTGGTGCCGGCGAGGTACTCGCCCATGAAGGCGGCGATGTCCTCGTCGGTCGGCTCCTGTTCGGGGACCTCGGCTTCCAGGATGCCGTCTTCGAAGATGTTGGTCTCATACTGCTTGCGGAGGCCTTCGTCGGTGATATGCAGACTTTCGAGCGTTTCGGCCCAGACGTCATCGTCGTTGAAAGCGTAGTTTGCCTTGGCGGTGTCGAGCTGTGCTTGTATGTCCTCGTCGGAGGCGGTGATGCCGAGCTCGTGGGCTTTGGCGTCGATGACCGCGTTCATGGCGAGCTGGTTGATGGCGTTTTGACGGAAGGTGCTGACGTTGTAGCCCTGCGAGAGGAGGTTCTGCGCGAAGTCGGCGTCGTCCTCGAGCCCGTATTGGGCGCGATACTGGCCGATCCAGGTGCCCACCTCGTCTTCGGTGATGAAGTCCGCATCCACCTTGCCGGCGGCGTCGGCCGGCACCCGGGCCCCGGCGTAGAGCACGAAGCCGACGACCGCAGCGATGATCGCGACGATGGCGATGATGCCGAAGATGATCGCGGCGGTCCTGGAGCCGTTGTTTTTCTGGGCGGACGCGGGCGTCGTAGCCGCCGCCCCCTGCTGTACACCTTGTTCCATCACAAATCCCTTCTCAAAACAGCTTTCTTCTAGTTTCTCACAATCCCCCGTCGGGAACGATTTTGTCATAAAGCTTGTTGCTGATGTCATCGATGTCGACGTCATAGAAGGCCTGGTAGAAGGCCTTGGCGGTGTCTTCGATGATTGCGGCCTGGTCGCTGCCGGAGCCGTACTCGCTGCTCGAGCCGTCGATATGTTCGCTGTAGTCGCCGTAGGAAACGGTGAGGTCGAACTTGCTCATATCGCAGGCGGGCGTGTAGGCGCAGCCGTCGGGGGAATCCGAGTACAGCCCGGTGAGCCAGACGCTTTCCAAGACGCTTTCCGTATTGCCCTGCGTCCAGGAGCCCAGAAGTCCGCTCGGATTCTCGCGGACGACGTCGTCGGCGGACAGCGAGCCGTTCGGCTCGAACGGGTTATCTCCCCAACTGGTACCGTTTGCGTTGTTGTTCACGGCTCCTTCCGTCGCCCCGACGGTCGTCAGACCGGCGCCGTTGTCTCCGCCGATCACGTTGAAGTTCTGCTTGACGATGGAGTACGGTGTGACGGAGCCGCCGTCGACATAAGACGTCATGCTCTGCACCGTCGCCTCCTTGACCTCGGCGGCGCTTTTATCGTCGGAGGCGCAGACGATGAGGTATGGCATGTGGGAGGTCCCGAGCCCGTCGTAGCGTATGTCTGTGCCGGAATATCCTGTAATCGCATAGTGCATGGTGTTCGCCTCCGTATCGGCGGCGTTTGACCACTGGGTGAGAGCCGAAGCCGTCCCGCCGAGCAGCGCGGAGGGACTTTCCGGTCTGACGCGGTACAGCGGCCAGAAAAGCTGCAGCCTTCCTTCGACGCCACCGTCGAAGGTGTCGCACCAGACGCCGGCGACCTGCTGCCAGAAGAGCAGCGGCGTGCTCTTCCAGTCATCGGTGCCGAAGAGGAGGACGCGGGAGGTGTCGATACCGTAATCGTTGGCGAAGAGAACCTGGGAGCTGCTGTCGACGGCGATGGGCGAGAAGATGTCGACCACCTCCAGATTTTTGACGGGGTTTTTCTTGAAGGTCGTCAACAGACCGTCGCTGCCGCCGAGCGTGCCTCCGTGGAGGGCCTCGGTCGCCACGTAGTCACCGTGCGTCGCCGCACAGGCCCTGACGATGTTTTTCAAGCAGCTGACGTAGCTGTCCGCCTTCTTCTCGGGGTTTTTCACTTCACATGATTCACTTTCCGAGAGAACCTCGCCGGCGGCAGCCGCCGCATCGCAGATGCCGTCGACCGTGGAAAAATCAACCGGTACGAGCTGGATGTCGGCCGCCTGCAGCTTTTTTCGCTGCGCGAGGGAGAACAGGTCGTTCTGGCTGCCGAGGTCCTGGTCGTAGACGATGACGCCGCCCGTCCCGCAGGCGGACACCAACGCGTCGACCCCGGCTCCGCGGTCAAGGTCGCTCGGCTTGGATCCGTCCTCTGCCCAAATCAACGCGTCCTTCTCGAACTTGGCGGGCAGCTGCTCGGCAAAGACCTCGGCGAAGGTCGAGGCACAGTCCGTCTCCTTACCGTCTGCATCCAGACCGTGGTAGGCGTAGTCGCTCATGGCGCAGATGGCGCCTTTGCCGCCGATGGCCTGCACCGTCACCGCCGCATCGGTGCCGAGCACCGCCACCTGGTCGGCCTTCTGCAAGACGCTGAAACCGTTGTTCGGGTCGTACTCGTCGACGAGGCCGTCGTATCCCCCTTCGGGGTCCTTGTCGCTGCCTTCGTTTCCGTTGCCGCTGCCGCCGCCCGGATTCCCGCCCGCGTCGCCGGCACCCGTACCGTCCGTGCCGCCTTCGGCATCCCCCGACGTCGCCGCGTCGCCACCCGCGGCATCTTCGGTGGCCTCGCCGTTGGAACCGTCCGTCGTCCAAGAGGAATCGCCGAGGGTTGCCTCGGCGTCGTCGGTGCTGTCCGTGCCGCCGGCGGAGATGACGTCGGCATCCGTCGACCGGTCCTGGGCGTCCGCATCCGCCTCATGCTCTGCCGAGGAGTCCCCGAACACGAAGCGGACCCCGTCGCTGGCCTCGATGCCGGGAAAACGGGGGGCGGCATCGAAGTGGGAGTGGTGTGCTTTCAGGTCCGTGCTCGGCTCGCTCGAAAAGACGACGAGGTTTTGGATCTCCTCGCTTTGCTCGGAGTCCTCGGTCCAGTCGAAGGCCGTCAGCTGGGAGCTTTCCTGGGTCGCATCCGGTGAGTCGATGATGACGGTTTCCGCGTCCTCTATGAACTCGTCGGAATAGGGTGAGATGACGATTTCGGTGAACAGGTCGGTGGGTTTGCAGGCGCAGAGGCAGAGGACAGCGGCCAGGACGCAGAGGAGCATGAATACGGGAAGTAGCACGCCCGATCGGCGCATGGGCTTATCTGCACGTGAATTGCCCGAAGCTCCCATAAGCCGCCCGCCCTGCACCTACCTGACCTTGACCGTGACGGTCTTGACGGCGGACTTCTGATACGTCGCGTTGCCTTTTGCCCAAAACTTAATCTTGTAAGTTGCGCGCTTGGCGTTCGGCTTGGCCCGCACGTTGAGTTTCTTCTGTCCTTTGACCTTGATCTTGAGGGCCTGTTTCACCTTCTTGGTCGCCTTGAAGGCGAGCTTGGTCTTGGCGCCCCTGACCTTGACGGCAACCTTCTTGCCGCGCCTGACCTTCACGGTCTTTTTAGCGAGGGTGATGGATTGTTTCTTCTTCGCCCGGGTCTTCGTGCCGCCGGGCTTGTTGTTGCCGCCGCCCTGTTCGCCGTCGTAGGCGGGCACTGAATCGACAAGGGTGTAGAGGGACCCGTAGAAGAGATAGCCCCCGGCTTCGATCACGCCGTGGATCCACAGGTTATCGGTAAAGAGCAGCTGTCCGTCTTCGGTGAGGGTGAACAGCGCCCCGTCCAAGGCGACGGTGTCCCCCGCCCCGATGGATGCCGGTTCATAGCCGTGTGACCAAAGCGCACAGAGGTTGTCATACAAGTTATAGGTGGAATTCGACATATGGTTGCTACTACGGCCGAAGAGGCGTATCTGCGTAATGTCGAAGCGCTTATCGTACAGCCACGCGCAGATGGCCTTGGAGTCCGCAGTGCCGGCCGCCGTCAGGGAGATACCGGCCGTGTAGCCGGCCAAATCGAGAGCGGAGATGGCGTCGATCGGGTCGTCGGTAGCCGAGATGCAGATGCACGAGGGGTTACAGATGCCCTCCTCAAGCAGCTGTTGTGCGACCCGGAGGGAAAGCGTCGCCGCCGTGTCGCCTTCCCGGGAAAGACGCGTCACCGACCAGCCGTCGGCGTCGAGGGTCGCGACGGTGTCATCGGGTATCGCTTCGGCACCCCCCGCGATGACGATGTCGTTGAAATCCGCGAGGCAGGCCGCAGTCTCATCCGAGACGGAGCCGTCGTCTTCCACATAAAAGATCGGCGCCCGTTCGAAATAGGCGTAGGCCGACACCCCGGCGCTCACCTCATGCAAGGTGTCTGCGTTGACGAGGATGGCGGTCTCCGACCACGAATAGCCATCGTCGTCGCTGACGCCGAGGCGGGAGCGGTTGCGCTCGAAGGCCTGGTAGACCGCAGCCGCATAGGCGCCCGCGCTTTCGTATCCCGTACGTGCGTAGTTGACTTCGCCGCCATTTATGACGCCACCGGGGGTAAAGGAGGTCGCGGTGGAGATGCCGAAGCCGGCATCCGTCGTATCGGAGACCGAGACCCCGCTTTGCGCCAGCCCGGCATAGGCAGCAGCGAGCAGGGCGGAGGTCGCATCCTGCGTGCCGATGCCGACCATATAGGGCTTGCCGGAAAAGTCGACGTAGCGGGTTCCCGCATCCATGCCGTTGTTATAGACGGCCATGCGCCACGTCCTGGAGACTTTGTCGTTGTAGAGTTCCCTGACCGAGCCGCTGTACCCCCTGACGAGGACCCATTCCTGGAGGGTAGAGGTGTAACCGCTGTCGGCCGTCGGGGTGACGGTCATGAGCAGCGGGCCGTCGGCTTCCTCGAGCGAGGCGTCGACGAAGTAACCCTGCTCGTCAAAGGTCGGGCAGACGTAGCGCTGGAAGCTGATCGTGTAGTCCTCGGAATCGAGCACCGTCCCGTCCGCGGCGCGGATCTCGAAGCGGGAGAAAAAGCTCGCTTCGGTGTCGTCGGTCAGATCGAACCAGACCTCGTCACGGTTTGCGACGTTGTAGGCGTCGCTGTTGGTTGTGCTCCCCCAGTACTGCCCGTTGGGATAGAGGTAGCGATGTGGGTCGAATACGCAGTCTTGGACGTCGCCGGCGCTCAGGTTGTAGTCGCAGGCCTTGTAGAGCGCTTCGGTCTCAGCGGAAACGAGACATCCGACGGACAGGTCATCGTCCGGCACGAGGTAGGCGGCACACGACTCGCTCAAGCCCGTGCGGCGCGATCGACTGCCGGTCAGTTTCCAGAGCCATTTGGTGGATGTCGTGTCCAAGCCGCAGGAGGCGGCCGTCTCGTTGGGATCGGGCGGCGTGCCGTCCGCATAGCCGTCAACCACGTAGTCTTCAGGATGGTCGAAGATGTAGCCGTCCAAGGTGTCCGTATCGCTGCAGGCGAGGGCGTCTGTCGGCGTGTCGCGCCTGTATTCGACGCGGGCGAGGCGACCGGAGGCGTAGTCGTCGTCTGCTTCGGCGACGGCGGCGTCGGTACTGGCGTAGTAGTCCACAGCGTAGTAGAGGGAGAAGTCGGGATCGGTGTTCGTCGACCAGACGTCGGTGAAGGTATCGTTGCGGGCCGAGCGGTTCGAATCGCCCCAGTAAGCTTGATCGGCCTCGTAGACGACCGCCTTCAATTTCGCACAGTCTTCAAAGACCCCGCCGGCCGTCCAATAGGCGAACATGCCGGTGGAGGCGCCGGCCTGAAAGACGACGCGCTCCAAGTCGGTGCAGCCGCCGAAGGCGTTTCCACCGATGCCGTAGCGGGAGACCGGGCCGGAGTCGTTGTGCCAGTAGGGCATGGCGCCGCTGTAGAAATTTCCTCCGCCGGTCAGAAGGGTGCTGCCAGGATTGTAGCCGTCGTAGGAAACGTAGCAGTCCCCTTTGCGTTCGGTACTCATAATGGGTGGGATGGTGATCGCTTGCAGCGAGGTGCAATCTGCGAAAGCCGATGAGCCGATCGCGCCTGCCACTCCGGTTGAGACCACGTAGAGGACGGCATCGTCGGCGAAGGTGACTTCCTCAAGGGAGGTACATCCCATGAACGCCTTGGAGCCGATACCGGCGACCTTGCGGGGAAAGGCGACCGACGTCAGGCTCGTACAGCCGTAAAAGGCGTTTTCGCCGATGGCGGGATAGCTGGCCGTCAGGTCTGAGCAGAACTCCACACTGCACAGGGAGCTGTTGCCGCTGAAGGCTTTTGCGGCGACACCGGTGACGGCATAGGTGTAGGCGGCCGTGCCGCTGCTTGAAGAGACCGTGTCCACGACCAGGGAGGATGCGGCATAGCAGCCATCGGCGCCCGAGCCCGAGCTTTCGCTCAGGCGGACTTCGCCGATGCCGCCCGCTGTGCCCGCGGCCTCGGTGATCGTGTAGGTCAGCGTTCCATACTCGTCGGTGATGCTGAAGGTGGAGCCGACCTCGTCGGTCCCATCCGCTGCCAAGGCGAAGGCGGGGACGCCTGAGACGAGCAGGCAGAGGACGCAGGCATCGATCACGACGCCTTTCAAGACGCGCCGGACGGCGTCAAGACGATGCTGGCGGGTTCTCTCGAACGCGGTCACCACGTGCTACCCCCCCCCTTGCTCTGGCCCATTCTCGCAGGATACATCCTTGCTGAAGATGATAGTTTCGACCTGCCAGAGCATCGGTATCTGACAGGTCGAAAGCATCAAAAAAGCCGAAGGGCAGGCACCGTTTCCGGTGCCTGCCCTTCCAGCGAATGCAACAGGTCGTCTTTGGCGGCCTGTCGCCCCAAGGTGTCGTCAGAACGGTACCGCTTACTTGACGATAACCTTCAGGGTCTTGGTGGCAGATTTCTTGTAGTTACCCTTTGCCTTGGCATAGACCTTGACCTTGTAGGTGCCCTTCTTGGCCTTCTTGGACACCTTGATGGTGATGTTCTTGCCCTTGACCTTCACCTTCAGGGCCTTCTTGGCCTTCTTGTCGACCTTGGCAACGATCTTGCCCTTGGCATTCTTGACCTTGACCTTGATCGTCTTACCCTTCTTGGTCTTCACCTTGCTCTTGGAAAGCTTGATGGTTTGAGCCTTCTTAGAGGCGGTGGGGGTGGTGGAGCCGCCGGACTGGGAGGCGGTCCACTGCGAAGACGGGGCGAAGATGCCGATGGTGTCAGCCGCCTCGTTGGCGTCTGCAGAACCGCTCTGGTCGGTGTTGTAGTAGGAAGCACGGGAGGAGCCGGTGTAGTAGGCATAACCCTTCCAGGTGTTGCTGCTCTTGCCGGTGCTCGTCCACCAGTCATAGCCGGCCTGGGCGTTGCTCTCGACCGTGGAAGCGACCGAGCTGCTGTAGGTCACATCGCTTGCGGTCTGGTTGGTCTGATAGGCCACGACCGTCGGAACGTTGCTCTCGCTCACGTGATAGATCTTGTTGACCCAGTAGGCGTAGGTGGCGTTCTTGTTGTTGCCGTAGAGCTCGGGGAAGACCTGCGCGAAAGCCCATGCGGCGCGGGTGTCCTTGTCGGCGGTGTAATTGCGCTGGCAGTAGAGCGTCGGAGCGGTGACGATGTCGCTTTGCTGCTGCGTACTCGTGCCGAAGTCATCGCCGGCGATGAGCTGGCTTCCGGCGTAGCCGTGCGCCGTCGCCCAATTGCCGACCACGGTGTCGTTCAAAACCTCTGCGTTGTTGACACCCGACTCGTTCCTGCCATTCGAGGTGCCGTTGCCGAGGCCGTCCGTGTACTTCGTGGAACTGTAGATGATGGTGTCGACGTCCTTCAGGGCGCTTGTGTCATCGCTCATAACCTGGCAGGTGGGGTTGGCCTTGTAGATGTCCTCGACCTTCATGACGATACCGCCTTCGTAAGTATTACCGGAGTCGAAGGTGTTGGTCACGAACGGCAAGGTTGCCATGTACCCCATGTTGATGGTGGAGTTGTTGGCGGCGTAGTTGGTGTCGGCGGTCTCTTTGGCGCTGGATGATGTCTTGCCGTTGTCATCGCCCGTCAGCAGGCCGTCCGCCGTCGGGGTGAAGAAGTAGCCTGTACCCTCGTCATCGATGGCATACAGGTAGGCGACGGTCTTCTTGGCGATTTTGCCGGCATCCACCTGAGAGGCGACGTAGAGCAGCTGGCCGCGAATCGCCTTTTCGTAGTTGATGGCGGAGGTCGTGGCGTTGCTGCTGTTGTAACGCGTGGTCTTGCTCGAGCTGCCCGTCAGCTTATCGGCGCCGGCCGCGAGCTGGCCCATCGTGTAGATCTGGGTCCACAGGTTGGTGGAGTCGTTGTTGATGAAGGTCGGGTTGTAGCTCGAATCGTCCTTGACCGCGTTATACATGTTCGTCTCGGAATTCGAGCCGTCAGAGACGAGGTTCCAGTTGACGAGCTTGTTGGCGCCGTAGATGATGTCGGGGCTGTACTCGAGTCCGGCAATGGTCGTCGAGCCATCGGAAACCCTGGTGGCTGCCGTGCCGTCGGAATCGCCCCAGGCACTGTCCTCGGGGTTTGCCATCCAAGTGGTCGCCTCGTACTGTCCGCTCTCCGTGCCGGTGATGCCATGGTAGAGCAGGTTGGTGTAGTACGGGTTGGGGTTCTCGTTCACCGAGCCGCCCCAAAGGGCCAGCGGAACGAGCTGCGCGGTGGTCGCATCTGTGACGTCTGCGCTTTGGCCTTCCGCGTTGGTGCCGTTTTGGAGGTCGACGTTGGTGTTGGAGATGCCCAAAAAGTCCGGTCCGGCCGATCCGGCGCGGACGCCGTAGGTGGTCAACAGGTTCGAGTTGACCGCCGTCGGGCTCGGGGTGCCGCCGTAGGGTGCGTCGGCTGCCATGGCGGTGGCGACGCCGCCGGCCACAAGCACTCCGGCCACGGCCAGAGTCGTCGCACCGCGTACGACAAACTTACGTGTGATAGATCCCATGTATCTATCGCCTCCTTTCCGTCCCACATTCCCTGGTGGGACCACATCTGTCCTGCGCACCCTCTGTGCGCAGATCCAGCCTTTGTCGCTTTCGGCAAAGGGTGCCTGTCGGGGAGATGCCTGCCACCTTGAAACATGCGTCTCCGCCGAATGCAGCGTGCGCAGAATTATACACATTAAAGAATAGTGTTGCGCACGGGAGGTCGTGTGTGTGCCGTACACGTATATGAGCGGCGACCGTACGAGGTCTGACCTGCGGACGTTGTTCTTTGGTTGTGTGTACAGGCTGTGAAGGCGGCAAGGGCTGCCGTCGAACGCTAGTCCGTCAGCAGCTCCTCGTCCTCGTCGTCTTCTTCTTCAACGTCTTCTGCGTCGGCTTCTGCGGCCTGATCTTCGGGTACCTCGATGAGGCTTTCCTGCCCGTCGACCTGCTTGGCACCGGCCGGAGCCTTTTTCTTTTTCTTGCCGCCGGCCATGCGGGCGACCGCGACGACCTTGTCGTCGTCGGCGACGTTCATGACCTTGACGCCCTGGGTGGCGCGCCCGAGCTCGGAGATGTCGGAGGCCTTGACGCGGATGACGACGCCTTCCTCGGAGACGATCATCATCTCATGGGTGGTGTCGATGACCTTCATGGCCGCGAGCCGGCCCTTCTTCTCCGTCATCTTGATGGTGTTGACGCCCATGCCGCCGCGGTGTTGGGTCGGGTAGTCCTCGACCTTGGTGCGCTTGCCGTAGCCGTTTTCGGTGATGACGAAAAGATCGCTTCCGGCCGGGGCGATTTCCATGCCGAGGACCCGGTCGCCGCCGGCGACGTCGATGTTGATGCCCTTGACGCCGGAGGTGTCACGCCCCATGGAGCGAGCCTCGGACTCGTCCCACTTGATGGCCTTGCCGGCGCTGGACACGAGCATGACCTCCTGACCGGGTGTGACACGGCGCACCGCGATGAGCTCGTCGTCGTCCTTGAGGTTGATGGCGATAAGGCCGCTCGAGCGTCCGTTGCGGTAGGCCGAAAACGCGGTCTTTTTGACCATGCCGTGCGAGGTGGCGAAGAGCAGGTATTCGTCTTCGGGAAACTCGCGGGTGTTGATGACGGCGGCGATGGTCTCGTCGGACTCGAGCGGCAGGATGTTGACCGCCGCGGTGCCGCGCGCATGGCGCGAGCCGAGCGGGATCTGGTGTACCTTGATGCGGTAGACCTTGCCCTTGGAAGTGAAGAAGAGCATGTAATCGTGCGTGGAGGCCACGAAGAGCTGTTCGACGAAGTCGTCCTCCTTGAGGTTTACGCCGTGCATGCCCTTGCCGCCGCGCTTCTGCTGGCGGTACGTGGCGACCGGCAGGCGCTTGATGTAGCCGGTGCGCGTGATGGTGACGACCATGTCCTCTTCGGCGATGAGGTCTTCGACGTCGAGGTCGCGCGCCTCGTCGCCGATGTCGGTGCGGCGCTTGTCGGCGTACTTGTTCTTGATCTCGGTGAGCTCGTCTTTGATGATGTCGCGGACCATGCTGATGTCGCCGAGGACGCGGTTGTAGTAGTCGATTTTTTCGAGGAGGTCGGCGAGCTCGGCCTCGATCTTGTCGCGCTCCAGCCCGGTGAGGCGCCTCAGGCGCATCTCGAGGATGGCGTTGGTCTGCGGCTCGCTCAGGCCGAAGCGTTCCATGAGACGGCTGCGCGCCTCGTCGTCGTCGCGGGAGTCGCGGATGATGTGGATGACTTCGTCGATGTTGTCGAGCGCGATGACGTAGCCCTGGAGGATGTGGGCGCGCTCCTCGGCCTTGCGCAGGTCGTATCTGGTGCGGCGGACGACGACGTCCTCCTGATGCGTGATGTAGTGCTGCAGCATCTCCTTCAGGGTGAGGATGCGCGGCACGCCGTCGACCAGGGCGAGGTTGATGATGCCGAAGCCGGTCTGCAGCTGGGTGTGCTTGTAGAGCTTGTTCAAGACGACGTTGGGCTCCTCGCCGCGCTTGAGGTCGATGACGATGCGCATACCCTTACGGTCGGACTCGTCGTTGAGCCCCGAGATCTCCGTGAGCTTCTTCTGCTTGACCAGATCGGCGATCTTGTCGATGAGTTTGAGCTTGTTGACCTGGTAGGGGATCTCGGTCACGACGATGCGCTCGCGGCCGGTGGAGCTTTTTTCGATGTGGGCCTTGCTGCGGATGGTGATCGAGCCGCGGCCGGTGGCATAGGCCTCGCGGATGCCGCTGCGCCCCATGATGGTGGCGCCGGTGGGAAAGTCCGGCCCGGGGATGATCTCCATGAGCTCGTCGAGCTCGATGTCGGGGTTGTCGATGAGGGCGATGGTGGCGTCGACCGTCTCGCCAAGGTTGTGCGGCGGGATGTTGGTGGCCATGCCGACGGCGATGCCGGCCGAGCCGTTGACGAGCAGGTTGGGAAAGCGCGACGGCAGGACCTTGGGCTCCTCGAGGGATTCGTCGTAGTTGGGCTGCCAGTCGACCGTCTCCTTGTCGAGGTCGCGCAAAAGCTCCATGGCGGCCTTGCCGAGACGCGCCTCGGTGTAGCGCATGGCGGCGGGGCTGTCACCGTCGACCGAGCCGAAGTTGCCGTGTCCGTCGATGAGCGGCACGCGCATGTTGAAGTCCTGCGCCATGCGAACCAGCGTGTCGTAGATGGCCGCGTCTCCGTGCGGATGGTACTTGCCCATGCAGTCGCCGACCGGGCGAGCGCATTTGGCGTGCGGCTTGTTCGGGGTCAGGCCGCTTTCGTCCATCGCGTACAGGATGCGGCGGTGTACCGGCTTGAGCCCGTCACGCACATCGGGCAATGCGCGAGCGACGATGACGGACATGGAATATTCCAGAAAGGAGGTGCGCATCTCGTGGGAAAAGTCCGCCTCCGACACCTTGCCGACATCCATCTCATCGATGCCGAGCGAGGCCTGGATCTTAGCCTCGGTGCTTGTCTCGGCGGCCTCTTCGCCGCCTTCTTCGGTCGGGGTGTTCTCGTTGTCTTCTGCCATGGCTCCCTCCTTTCCTTAGATGTCCAAGAAGCGTTCGTCGATTTCGCCTGCGTGTTCCTGTATGAACTCCTTGCGTCGTTCGACCTCGGCGCCCATGAGTTCGGAGACGATGCGGTCGACCTCGGTGGCATCTTCGATGGAGACCTGGCGTAAGGTGCGCGTCTCAGGCTCCATGGTCGTTTCCCAGAGCTGCTCGGCGTCCATCTCGCCCAGACCTTTGTAGCGCTGTATCTCATACTTGCTCGGGTCGTCGAGGTTTTCGAGGCATTCGTTTAAGGCCTCGTCGTTGTAGAGGTACTGCAGGACCTTGCCGCTGCGGGAGTTCTTCTTTTTGAGGCCGTAGAGCGGTGGGCAGGCGATGTAGACGTAGCCGCGGTTGATGAGGTCGGGCATGAAGCGGAAGAAGAAGGTGAGGAGCAGGATAGTGATGTGCGCGCCGTCGACGTCGGCATCGGTCATGATGATGATGCGGTGGTAGCGGGCCTTCTCTCCGTCGTATTCGTCGCCGATGCCGGTGCCGATGGCGGTGATGAGCGAGTTGATGGTGTCGGAGGTGAGCGAGCGGTTCATGCCGGCGCGCTCGACGTTGAGGATCTTGCCGCGCAGGGGCAGGATGGCCTGGCTGGAGCGCTCGCGCGCCTGCTTGGCCGAGCCGCCGGCGGAGTCGCCCTCGACGATGTAGAGCTCACAGAGTGCCGGATCTTTGATGGAGCAGTCGGCGAGCTTGCCGGGGAGGCCGGCACCTTCCAGGGCCCCCTTGCGGCGGGTGAGGTCGCGCGCCTTGCGGGCGGCGGCGCGGGCCTTGGAGGCCTGGGCGGCCTTGTTGACGATGGCGCGGGCCGGCTTGGGATGCTCCTCGAGGTATTCGGCGAGCCCCTTGGTGACGGCGGACTGTACCAGGCCGCGGATTTCGGTGTTGCCGAGCTTGGTTTTGGTCTGGCCTTCGAACTGCGGGTCGTGCAGGCGCACGCTGACGATGGCGGTCAGCCCTTCGCGGATGTCCTCGCCGGAGAGGTTGTCATCTTTTTCCTTGAGGATGTTGGCGTGGCGGGCGTAGTCGTTGACCGTGCGCGTGAGCGCGTTTTTGAAGCCCTCCAGGTGTGTGCCGCCCTCGGTGGTGTGGATGTTGTTGGCGAAGGTCATGGTGGTCTCGGTGTAGCCGGTGTTCCACTGCAGGGCGACCTCGACCTCGCCGTCGTCGCTTGAGGCCTCGAAGTAGATGGGCTTGGCGTTGATCGTCTCCTTGCCCTCGTTTAGGTACTTGGCGAAGTCGATGATGCCGCCGCTGTACTGGAAGGTGTCGCTGACCGGTTCGTCGCCGCGATTGTCGGTGAGAACGATCTTGAGGTTCTTGTTCAAAAACGCCGTTTCGCGGAAGTGCGCGACCAGCGTGTGATAGTCGAATTCCGTGGTTTCGAAGATGTCGGGGTCGGGCCAGAAGGTGACGGTGGTGCCGGTGGCCTTGGAGGTGCCGACCTTTTCCATGCTGCCGACGGTTTTGCCGTGGTCGAAGTGCATCTCCCAGATGGCGCCGTCGCGTTTGACCTGGGCGACGAGCTTGGTGGAGAGCGCGTTGACGACCGAGACGCCGACGCCGTGCAGACCGCCGGAGACCTTGTAGCCCTCGCCGCCGAACTTACCGCCGGCGTGCAGGACCGTCAGGACGACCTCGAGCGTGGGCTTGTGCATCTTGGGATGCTTGTCGACCGGGATGCCGCGGCCGTTGTCGACGACGGTGACCGAGCCGTCCTTGTTGAGGGTGACCTCGAACTTGGTGCAGTAGCCGGCGAGCGCCTCGTCGACCGCGTTGTCGGCGACCTCGTAGACGAGGTGGTGCAGGCCGCGCGGGCCGGTGGAGCCGATGTACATGCCGGGGCGTTTGCGGACCGCCTCGAGCCCTTCGAGAACCTGGATGTCTTTGCCGGAATAGGAGGATGTGTCTGCAGCCAAAATAGCTCCTTACAACATAAGAAAGGGGCCTTTCGGCCCCTTTTTCTTAAGACCCCTCCTATTTTACTTTATTTTGTGCTGTTTTTACATGCAGATTCGATGTTTATTTGGCTTGTAACGGGATTTTTAGGTCACTAATGGGTCAGGATACGTTTTCCGAACTTTTTTTGGAATCAGCGCATTCTATCCCCTTCTCCAACATGAGACTTGCGCGGGCCGCCTCAAGGGCCGCCGCCCGCATCCCCTCGTCTTCGATCTCGGCGGCCGCCGATGCCAGCCGCTCCTCGGTCTCCTCGTCGAGCTGTGCGGGCGTCCCCGCCCCGGTGTCGTATGCCGCGACGGCGTCGTCGAGCGTCGGGGCGACCTCGCGGTTTTGTTGATATCCCTCCTTGGATGGATAAAACGTCAGCTTCTTGATGCGCTCGGGCGCCTCGGTCGGTACGTCGAGGAGAGCGTCGTCATCGCTGCGGGCAACCGCATCCTCGTCGGTTCCCGCGAGCGCGACGTTCAGCTTGAGGCGTACCAACTCGCTTTGCATGTTGAAGTCGGCTGCGTGTATCGCGTCGTCGGTGTAGACGATGAGCTCGCCCGCCTCGGTGTTCGGCTTGATGAACAGGCCGTCGACGTGCGCCTTCATCTGGTCTGCGGCGACGGCGTCCCACGCGCGGCGGACCTCCATCTTGGGCATGAGCTCGGGGTCCTGCTGGGTGACGACCGAGACGATGCGCTGGATCTGTTCGTTGAGGTCCTCCATCAGCCGGCCGCCTTCGTCTCGGCATCGACGGCGGATTCCTCCTGCGCCGCCTGGCAACCCGGCAGGGGCAGCCGTATGACCTGCGAGCGTTCGAGGAGCTCGGTTGAGATGCAGTCGGTGTCGGTCGCGGTGATGAAGGTCTGGGTGGACTGGCGAATGAACTGCACCAGCATCCCCCGGCGCGCGGTGTCAAGCTCGGACATGACATCGTCGAGGAGGAGGATCGGGGCACGGTCCAGTATCTCGCGGACGAGCTCGACCTCGGCGAGCTTCCAGGCCAAAACGATCGTGCGCTGCTGTCCCTGGGAGGCGTAGAGCCGTGCGTTCTTGTTGTTGAGGAAGAAGATGAGCTCGTCTTTGTGGGGGCCGACGAGGGTCTGGGCGCGCTGGACCTCCGCGTTATGCAGGCGCGCCGTCTCCTCCTTCAGGATCTCCTCGATTTCGTCGGTCGTGTCGGGCAGCTCCGCCGGCCCGACGTCGCCGGCGTCGCCGATCTCACGGGAGCCGCCCTGGTGACCGTCATCGTCGAAGAGCTGCCAGGACGGCAGGTAGCGGACGCTTAAGTCCTCGCCGTCGGCCAGGCGGGGATGGATCTCTTCGATATGCTGTTTGAGGCGGTTGAAGAGCTTGATACGGTTGAGCATCAGGCGGGCGCCGTTCACGCAGAGCGAGTCGGTCCACGAGTCGAAGAGGCTCCCGTCGGTGATCTCGCGCTTGATGAGGCTGTTGCGCTGCCTGAGCGCGGCGGCGTATTCCTGCTTGAGCGTGCCGTAGCCGTCCGATAGCTG